>NZ_LT575483.1:2254408-2554923 GCF_900086705.1 Massilibacillus massiliensis
GCATTTAATTCGAGTCCAATATATTTTGCAATTTTAAATGCACCAAAAAGGCCGATTGCGATTGACAAGAATGTAATTATGATATAGTCCACTTTCACATCACCATATAAATAAATTATCTTGATTTTGGTTTGAATTCGACAAAATTTACAGAAATCCTGTAATTTTTGCAATAAATTTTGAATTATATAAAAAAAGTAAAAAAAATCAAGAGGACTTTTGCACTATGTATAAAAATTTTTTGGTATAAAAGTATCGTATGCGGTATAATAAAAGCTAGTTTATACGTAACATCTTGCTTGGAAAGAGGTTTGACATATGTTGTTTGAAAGACAAGCGACAATTAAGCATAAAAGTGGTGTTCATGCGCGTGTTGCTGCGATGATCGTGCAAAAATCAATTGAAATTTATCAAAAATATAAGTGCAAAATGCAGCTGCGAACCAGACAAAGTGAACGATTGGAAATACAAGCACTTATGCCGATTGTGGCATTGAAAATCGTTTGCGGAGATGTTGTGTGGGTTTCGGCAAAGGGAGAAAAAGCCGAGCAAGCTGTGGAAGCAATGGTTGTATTTCTTGAAAGTGATTTTACGGTGCATACACCAAATGAAATGCGTGCTGTAGATCAACTATTACATGAGAATGCGTTTACGGCAGAGCAAATTTTTGCAAACATGGCAAATGGTTTAATTGTTACCAATCAGCACGATATCATTACGGTTTGTAACCCCGCTGCAGCAAGAATTATCGGTATTCACGAGTCTGCTGCGATTGGTAAGAATGTGGAAGATGTTGTGCCAAATACTCGGTTGAATATTGTCAATAAGACTGGTGAAGGTGAAATTGCATCTAGACAAATGATGGGCAAGTCGTTGACGATAACGAATCGTACCCCGATTGTGATTAATGGTGAGGTGCGAGGCGCAATTGCCGTTTTTGAAGATATTTCTGCATTGGAAAAAATTAAATGGGAATTTTACGAAGTAAAAGAATTGCAAGAACGCTTACAATTGATTTTAGAGTCTGTGCAGGATGGAATTTGTGTTGTAAGTAAGACTGGTGAAGTTAATTATGTAAATTCTTCATATTTGCGGATTGTTCATCGAGAACGTGAACAGGTTCTTGGTACCAATGTCTATGAAGTTGCGCCAAATGGTACAAGATGCAGCGTGCTGAAGACTGGAAAACCAGAAATCAATAGCTTTAGTAAAAAGCGTGATGGGACGATGGTTGTAGCGAATGTAAATCCGATTATGATAGATGGCGAAATTTCCGGTGTTGTCTCGGTTATTAAAAATATTACTGAAGTCCAGAATTTGATGGAAAAGCTGAGCACGATGTCAGCAAAAGCCGAATACTTAGAGCAAGAGCTGATGAGAACAAAGAAAACCAATAAGGCATTTGAAAATTATATTGGTTCAAGCGGACGTATTTTGGACGTGCTTGCAATGGCAACAAAAGCTGCTGAGAGTACAGCGACTGTGCTAATTCGTGGTGAAAGTGGTACGGGGAAAGAACTTGTTGCTGAGGGGATTCATTATGCCAGTCATCGATCAAAAGGACCGTTTATTCGTGTAAATTGCGGGGCGATTCCTTCTGCTTTATTAGAGAGTGAACTTTTCGGACATGAAAAAGGTGCTTTTACAGGTGCGGTGAAGCGCAAACTTGGTAAATTTGAACTTGCAAATCACGGAACGATTTTTCTTGATGAAATTGGTGAAATGGATAAAAATATGCAGGTTAAATTATTACGCGCTTTACAACAGAAAGAGTTCGACCGTGTGGGCGGAGAAAATACAATCAAAGTCGATGTACGTATTATTGCAGCAACGAATCGATCTTTAGAAGAAATGGTTCGGCAGGGAACTTTTCGTGATGATCTTTATTATCGTTTAAATGTTATTCCTTTATTTTTGCCACCTCTTCGCGAGCGAGTGGAAGATATTCCGCTATTGACAGAACATTTTATAAAGAAAATAAATGAACAATCCGGCAAACAGGTGAGATCGATTACACCGGAGGCATTGGAAGTTCTCATGGCCTATAAATGGCCGGGAAACGTTCGAGAATTAGAGAACATCATTGAACGCGTTATTACGCTGATGGAATCTGATTATATTGCAATTGAACATCTACCTTCCTATATAACTGGTGAAACCGTTAAAAGGGAAGTTAAAAAATTTGAATGTGGTGCGGTTCTTCCTTGGGAAGAATATGAGAAACAGATTATCAGCAACGCATTAAAACGATGTGGTAGTTTTAATGCGGCGAGTAAAATGCTAAAGCTAACGCATAAAACAGTAGCGACAAAAGCCAAAAAATACGGTTTGGTATAATTTGGCAAGAGATAAGTCCTAGTAAAAAAGTAGCAACACCTAGTAAAAAGTATCAACTTATTATGAAAAATTGATACTTTTTACTAGGTGTTGCTTGTTTTTTATATTATGATATAAGCGATATTAATTGCAAAGTTTTATAATTTAGGTTGTATTTTCGCGAAAAATGTAGAAAAACTAAGGGTAATGTAAATGTTTTTCTGCAGTTTTAATTTTTTCTAAAGAGTTGGCATAACACTTGCATATAAATAACATAGGTTGTACATTGAAGTTTTTGAATTTAATAAATTTAGAAATATCGCAAATAATACATGATGTTATTTAAAATGTATGACAGGTTCGTTTCATTAAAAATTTTAAAATATTAAATTTGGAATGGAGAGATTTGAATTATGGAAGCAAAAGTAGTTATCGCAAATAAAGCAGGAATTCATGCAAGACCAGCATCTATGTTGGTGCAAGCAGCAACAAAATTTCAAAGCAAAATTAAATTAGAGGCAAAAGGCAAAAGCATTGATGCAAAAAGCATTTTAATGATCATGAGTCTTGGCTTAGTAAAAGGTACAGAAGTTGTAATTAGTGCAGAAGGCGCAGATGCAGACGCAGCAGTAAAAGCACTTAAAGAATTAGTGGAATCAAAATTCGGCGAAGAATAAGGAGGCTCACAAGTATGCCAGAAGTGTTACGAGGGAAAGGTGTTATTTCTGGAATTGCTATTGGCAAAATTATGCTTGTAAGTCAGAATATCGATGGTTATCTTTCTGCTTATGGAGCAGGCGATATACAAGCGGAACTTGAAAAAGTTAAAAAAGCTTTAAAAGATGTTACAGAAATATTACAAACCAATGTAAAAACTTTACAAGAAAAAAACATGCCTGAGCAGGCTGCAATTATGGAAGCGCATCGTATGATGGCGCAGGATCCGATGATGGAAGAATCGATTCTGGCAAAAGTACAAGATGGTGTGAATGCACCGCGTGCTGTACTTGCGGCAAGCGAAGAATCTGCGACTTTGTTTGAAAATATGGATGATGCATATTTTCGTGAACGCGCAGTTGATATCCGTGATGTAGGCAGAAGGATTGCGAAATATATTCTAGGGGTTAAGGAACCAGAGCTTGGTGATGAAGCTGTGATTCTTTGCGGTAATGAAATTGAACCTTCTGTCATTGCCAATATCCCAACTGAAAAAATTCAAGGGGTTATTCTGGGGCAAGGCAGTACAACCTGTCATGCTGTTATTATTGCGAAGGCAAGAGCGATTGCAACGGTTGTTGGACTTGGTGAAAAAGTAAAGGGGATTGCAGATGGTTCAAGTGTTTTACTTGACGGTGAAACTGGCGAAATCGTTTTGAATCCATCCGATGAGATTGTAGAAACTTATCAAGAAAAACTGAAAAAGCAACAAGAGTTAAAGGCATATTATGCGAAACTTGCTCCATTGCCAGCAGAAACTACAGATGGTGTTAAGGTACAACTGGCAGCAAATATTGGTGCGCATACCGATATGGACAGCGCGTTATCTTATGGCTGTGAAGGTGTAGGTTTATTTAGAACTGAATTTGTATTTATGGGCAGAGAAGATATCCCAACAGAGGAAGATCAATATAAAGCTTATAAAGAAGCAATTGAAAAATGCGCCGGCAATATTTGCGTAATTCGTACAATGGATATCGGTGGTGATAAACCACTTGCTTATTTAGATATTCCAAAGGAAGAAAATCCATTTCTAGGTTGGCGGGCGATCCGTATTAGTTTGGCTAGACGTGAACTGTTTATGCCGCAGTTAAAAGCAATTCTTCGTGCGGGTGTTTTTGGTAAAGCTGCAATTATGTTACCTATGGTGATTAGTGTAGCAGAAGTAAAACAAGTCAAAGAATTAATCGCACAAGCAAAATTAGAATTAGCGCATGAAGGTAAAGCATTTTCTGATACTGTTCCATTAGGAATCATGGTAGAAACGCCAGCAGCTGCTGTTTTGACACCTGTGTTGGCAAAACACGTTGATTTCTTTAGTATTGGAACCAATGATTTAGTGCAATATACACTTGCAGTTGATCGTGTGAATCATAATGTAAGTTATTTATATAGCCATTTTCATCCTGCTGTTTTACGTCTTATTCATACAACGATTCAGTCCGCGCGGGAAAATGGTATTTGGGCTGGAATGTGCGGCGAAATGGCAAGCGACCCATATGCTGCTGTTATCTTAATGGCAATGGGTATCCATGAGCTTAGTATGAGTGCACCGTCAATTCCAAGAGTAAAAGAAAAAATCCGTTCCATAAGCTCAACGAAAGCGAAAGAGATTTTGGATGAAGTTCTTACCTTGGAAGATAGTGAAGCTGTGAAAGAATATTTATACAAGAATTTGTGATTTTTATGATAAAAAAGACAAGACATTTGCAAAAATGTCTTGTCTTTTTTTGTTTGCGAGAAATAGTGGAATATGGTGTAAAAAATAACAAGAAAATAGTTGAAAAAGCAGATAAACACTAGGGATTAAGAGATTTATTAGGAAAATAATGCAATAGGATGTATGAAAAAACAGGGATAAAAGTATTTTATGATTGAATTTATTTTAAATAAATTTACAAATAGGATAGATTTTTATAGCGTTATTTGTTATTATTGTTTATAGCATTTTAATACAGGGAAATGTGTAATTTTATAAATGGATCGTTCATCTTTATGAGGAAGAGCGCGAGCTGGAAAGTTTCGTTATGGCTGGAAGTTTTTATCGGACTTAATTTATTGTAGTGTGTAAGGAGGCTGCTCTATGAAAGCGGAGATACGAATTAAAAAAGAGAGATGCAAAGGTTGTAATATCTGTGTTGCATTTTGCCCAAAAGAGGTTCTGCAATTAGATACTTTGGGGAAAGTTCAGGTAATCAGAGCGGAGGCATGTATTGCCTGTGGACAATGTGAGCTGCGTTGTCCGGACTATGCAATTTATGTAGATAAGAAGGTGCATGCATAATGGGAAAAATAAAACTTATGCAAGGAAATGAAGCTTGTGCTGAAGGTGCAATTGCAGCAGGGGTTCGTTTTTTTGGTGGATATCCGATCACGCCGTCTACAGAGATTGCTGAATCTATGGCGGTTATGTTGCCAAAAGTGGGCGGTAAATTTATTCAAATGGAAGATGAAATTGCAGGAATTGCAGTCGTTTTGGGCGCATCGCTTGCCGGAAAGAAAGTTTTAACTGCAACATCGGGACCAGGTTTTTCTTTGAAACAAGAATTGATCGGCTATGCAGCCATTGCTGAAATTCCGCTTGTAATTGCCAATGTACAGCGTGTCGGTCCTTCCACTGGGCAGCCAACGTCGCCAGCGCAAGGTGATGTGATGCAAGCCCGTTGGGGAACACATGGCGACCATCCAATGATTGCATTGTCACCATGGTCTGTAAAAGAAAGTTTTGAAGTGGCAATAAAAGCCGTGAATTATGCGGAACGCTTTAGAACACCGGTGATCATTTTACTTGATGAAATTATCGGACATTTACGCGAAAAAGTAGAGCTTCCTGAAGCGGAAGATATTATAATTTATCCGCGCAGAAAACCTGAGTGTACACGTGATGAAGGCTATCAACCATTCAGACCTGCGGCTGATTTAGTGCCGAATGTTGCGGATTTTGGCACAGGCAATCGTATTCATGTTACGGGTCTTGTGCATGATGAAACCGGCTTCCCATCCGGCAGCCCAAAAGTTACAGAAGAGTGTATTCGTCGGCTGCATGAAAAAATTGAAATCGCGCAAGACGAAATTACGCATTATGATGCATTTTTTATGGAAGATGCCGAATATGCCGTAGTTGCGTATGGTGGTACGGCGCGTACTGCCTATGCCGCAGTAGAAAAAGCACGGCAAAATGGCATAAAGGTAGGCATGATTCGCTTAATGACAATATGGCCTTTTGCTGATAAAGTCATTCGAGATACTGCTGAAAAAGTCAAGGCAATTTTGGTTCCTGAATTGAATTATGGACAGCTTGTCAATGAAGTCGAACGTGTTGCAGGCGGGAGAGCGAAAGTAAAACTTCTAGCCAAATATAATACAGAAATCTTTACACCAGATGAGATTTGCAATGCAGTTGAAGCTTTGACTGTGGAGGTGGCTGAATCATGAGAAGCTATGATAAATATTTTCGTGAAAATAGGTTGCCGCATATGTGGTGTCCCGGCTGTGGCAATGGGATAGTGATGAAGGCAATTGTACAGGCGATTGAGCAAAAAGGTTTAGATCAAGATAAAACCGTAATTGTTTCTGGTATTGGTTGTTCGTCTAGAGCATCCGGGTATATGAATTTTGATACTTTGCATACCGCGCATGGCAGAGCGATTCCTTTTGCAACGGGAATTAAACTGGCAAATCCAGAATTAAATGTAATTGTAATCACTGGGGACGGTGACTGTACCGCAATTGGCGGTAATCATTTTATTCATGGTGCTAGGAGAAATGTTGATTTAACAGTTATTTTATTTAATAATAATATTTATGGTATGACTGGCGGGCAGGCATCTCCGTTAACGCCACTAGATAAAAAAGCTACGACTGCGCCTTATGGGACGGTAGACAGACCATTTGATCCTTGTCATCTGGCAGAGGCAGCTGGTGCAACCTATGTGGCTCGCAGTACGGCTTTTCACGTGAAGCATTTAAGTGATATGATTTCAACTGGTATGGATAATGCAGGTTTTTCCTTTATTGAAGCAATTACGCAGTGTCCGATTTCTTACGGCCGTAAAAATAAGTTGGGTGATGCTGCTGAGATGCTTAAATGGATGCGTGATACAGCGGTAATGAAAGCAGCTTACGATAAATTGCCAGCGGAGAAAAAAGAAGGGAAGTTCCCGATCGGTATATTTTATAATAGTTCATTTACTGAATACACAACTGCGTATCAAAAAGTAATTGACTTGGCTGGAGGTGCGAAATAATGAAGCAAATACGGTTATCTGGATCAGGCGGACAGGGCGTGATTACGGCAGCCATTATTTTTGCCGAAGGTGCAGTCAAAGAGGGTAAAGAAGCTGTACAATCGCAATCTTATGGTCCGGAAGCTCGCGGCGGGGCATCAAAAGCAGAAGTGATTATTTCAGATCGTACGATCTATCATCCTAAAGTTACAACGCCGGACATTGTTCTTGCGATGACACAACAAGCAGCAGATAAATATTATGGTGATTTGCATGGAGATGGAATTTTAATCGTTGACGAGGATTTAGTGCCGAATGTGCCGGATTTTCCAAATGTAATTAAAGTGCCTATTACACGGATTGCTGTTGAACAAGTTGGAAAAGTACTGTTTGCGAATATGGTTGCTTTAGGTTTACTTGTAAAAGTATCAAAATTAGTTTCTTTTGATGTCATTAAGGAAACTGTAGCAAATCGTGTGCCGCCAGCGACGATTGAAAAAAATACAACAGCTTTAAAGCTTGGCTTTGATGCGGTTAAATAAATTTATATAAAAAAATCCCATTGCAATATGATAAAATAAGAGCAATGGGATTTTTTATTATAATGAGGATAAGGACGGATCGAGGATGGAGATATTTAAAAATGATTGGGCAAATTATTTAAATGCCGAGCTGGAAGAAACTTATTATATAAAACTGCGGGAATTTTTGATTCGTGAATACAAAACACGCACTATATTTCCCAGCATGTATGATATTTTTAATGCACTGCATTACACCAGTTATAAAGATACAAAAGTAGTGATTTTAGGGCAAGATCCCTACCATGGACCAAGACAAGCTCATGGACTTAGCTTTTCAGTGCAGCCGGGTGTAGAAGCACCGCCGTCTTTAGTGAATATTTTTAAAGAACTGAAAGACGATTTAGGTTGTACGATACCGAATAACGGGTGCTTAATTCCATGGGCAAAGCAGGGTGTTTTACTTTTAAATGCAGTACTTACTGTTCGTGAACGTCAGGCAAACTCACATCAAGGCCTCGGTTGGGAAACTTTCACGGATAAAGTGATTGCTCTGCTCAACGAACGAACAGATCCTTTGGTGTTTATTCTTTGGGGAAAACCTGCACAAAAGAAAAAAATGATGATTACAAATCCAAATCATTATATTCTAGAGTCTGTACACCCTAGTCCATTATCGGCACATCGCGGCTTTTTCGGCAGTAAGCCATTTTCTAAAACAAATGATTTTCTTGTAAACCATCAAAAGACGCCTGTTGATTGGCAATTACCAAATCTATAATTTGTGAAGTTTGCAGATGTTTGAAGCGTCTGGCAATATAGAAGTTGAAAAATAAGTGGAATTTTGTATGAATAGAGTTGAAAATTATGGATAGAGGAGTATTTTTAGCATGCATTCTTTTGACATACATCCAGTAAATCTAATAAAAGCACTGTCAATGGCACTTGAACTTGCTGTCAATGGTATGTCAATCCACCATTGGCGTACAGCACTGATCAGCGATAGGATTGCGCGACAAATAAACTTAAATGCAGTTGAACATCAGCAATTAGTCTATGCCGCATTACTACATGATATTGGGGCTGCATCGAGCTGGAGTGAACGCCAAAAAATCATTGCGCCTGAACAATTTGATCGATATGGAATTTATCGGCATGCTGAAGATGGGTATCAGCTATTAAAAGATTCAGTGCAGTTGGGAGACTTAGCAAAACCGATTCGATATCATCACGATAAATGGGCAGGGGAAAATTGTTCTGGTCTTATGGGAGAGCAGATCCCTTTAACAAGTCGCATTATACATATTGCGGATCGCATTGAGGTTTTAATCCATGATCATGAATTTATTTTCAATCAATGTAAGCATATTTTGCACTCGATTGAAGCGGGAAGTGGAAGAGATTTTGATCCATTTTTAGTAGAAGCGGTGAAAAAATTGGCCCAAAAGGAAAGTTTTTGGCTTGATCTTGTGAACCCTAACTATTATGAAGTATTTTTCAGAAATATAGACATATATGGATCCATTCGATATTCATTGGATGACGCAATTCGTATCGCTGAAATTTTTGCAACGATCATTGATAAAATGAGTACTTTTACTGCAACACATTCACGAAGTGTTGCTAAAATTGCTGCGTTGTTGGCAGAAGTAAAAGGTTTCAGTGCTGATGAAGTTAAAAACATGAAAATTGCTGGACTTTTGCATGATCTGGGGAAGCTGGCAGTACCAAATGAGATTTTAGAGAAACCAGGAAATTTAAATAAAGAAGAAGTTATTATTATTAGGCAGCATACATATTATACATATCGTATTTTACAAGAAATTGATGGCTTTGATATGATTGCGAAGTGGGCGGCATATCATCATGAAACTTTGGACGGGCAGGGATATCCTTTTAGAATCGGGAAGGATTCACTCCCGCTTGGTTCGAGGATCGTTGCCGTTGCAGACATATTTGTTGCGCTTACGGAAGATAGACCCTATCGAAAGAGTTTACCGGAAGAACGTGTAAAGAGAATTATTTTAGATCTGGTAGCAAAAGGTAAAATTGATAAATCTATCGTATATGAATTGTTTGAAAACTACCAACAAGCATTGTATCTTATGCGTGATTTAAAAGTAGGCACGGTATAGTTAAATGACAGACCAAGGTATTGGTCTTCAGATTCGCTAGTTAGCGGCAAAAATAATTGAGGTTTGTTGCTGCTAAGATCATTTTTGAGAATTTGCAAATATATTAATATAACCACAATATCATCAAAATATAATCAATATAAAATAAAAATATAACAAAAATATTGTATTGTATGAACTAAAATGTTATCATGTAGTTAGCGTTTTATTACTTTTGAGGAAGAAGGTTGTATTACTATGCATGAAGTAAAAAGATTGCAGTACTACGTAAACGGAGAATTCAAAACCTCTAAAACCGAAGTTTATTCGGACGCCTTTGATCCAAGCACGGGAGAGATTATAGCGAAAGTACCACGCTGTACGCCGAGTGAAGTAGAAGAAGCCATTGCCAGTGCAAAGGCTGCATACCCAGGCTGGTCGGCAACTCCCGTACTGAAAAGAGTTCAGATATTATATAAATTTCGTGAACTCCTAGTCAAAAATATGGAAGAGCTCACACATTTGGTAGCATTAGAAAATGGAAAAGCATGGGGAGAAGCAGAGGGAGATGTTTTAAAGGCAAAAGAAGGAACTGAACAAGCTTTAGCAGCACCTTCTCTCATGATGAGTGAAAGTCTTTTGGATGCTTCAAAAGGCTATGATACTGTTGCTTATCGTGAACCGATTGGTGTATTCGCCGGAATTGTTCCCTTTAATTTTCCTGCGATGATTCCTATGGGATGGATGACACCAATCTGTATTGCTTGCGGAAATACAATTGTATTAAAAGCGGCTACGTTTACACCACAAACTTGTATGCGTGTGGCAGAATTATATAAAGAAGCTGGTTTGCCGGATGGTGTCATTAATATTGTCACATGCTCTAGGCATGAAGCTGAAATTTTATTGTCTCATCCAGACGTAAAAGGGATTACCTTCGTTGGTTCTACAGACGTTGGGCTACATATCTATGCAACTGCTGCAGCGGCAGGAAAAAGAGTACAGGCTTTATGTGAAGCAAAAAATCATGCTTTGGTCTTAGAGGATGCACCGATTGAACGGACTGCCGCAGGTATTGTGAATGCTGCGTTTGGTTGCGCTGGCGAACGTTGTATGGCTTTGCCAGTTGTGGTTGTGCAGGAAAGCATCGCAGATGCGCTGGTGAAAGCGATCATTGAGCAGGCCAAGAAATTGACGATAGGACCTGCTTATGATAAAACAACCAGACTTGGACCTGTTATTAATGATGAACATAAAAAATCAGTTTTAAATTGGATTCAGAAAGGGCTTGATGAAGGTGCGCAGCTTGTGCTTGATGGACGAGATGTTACCGTAAAAGGGCATGAAAAAGGTTTTTATATTGGGCCAACAATTTTAGATCATGTTAAGGAAGGGATGAGTGTAGGGACGAGAGAAATTTTCGGGCCTGTACTTTGTATTAAAAGGGTAAAAACCTTTGAAGAAGGATTGTCCATCATGAATGATAATCCTTATGCAAATGGTTCGGTAATTTTCACGCAAAATGGGTATTATGCTAGAGAATTCGTCCGCCATACAGATGGTGGAATGGTCGGTGTAAATGTTGGTATTCCAGTACCAGTGGGGATGTTCCCATTCAATGGGCATAAAAAATCCTTCTTTGGCGATTTGCATTGCCTTGGTAAAGACGGTTATCGCTTTTACACGGAAAGAAAAGTTGTAACTACACATTGGTTTGATGAACATGAGAAAAAATCAAAGACCGTAAGCACTTGGGATGGAACGATTTAACGATCCTTAAAAATACCTCTACTTTTTTACTACAGTCTAAAAATTTATTGTAGGGTAATGGGGGAATGTTACTCTATTTTAAAAGATTTAGACATCATATTTGTGAATGAATTCTATCTTACTTTATAGATCATAATATAGAATAGGATAGCTTTTTTAGTCGCAATCCATTATAATAATAAATGAATTATTTTTAAAACATGTAAGTGAATAATGTTTTTTAGGAGGAGGCTGTCATTACAGGCTCCTTTTATGTTTTTTTAATAGTATTTTGGAATAAAGTAGAGGTAAAATAATGAAAAAAAAGACCAACTATATTGTAAAAAAACGTGTTAGACAGCTAACGTGTGATTTTATGCATTTTTTTCAACGGGAGACAACGAGTGGGATTATACTGTTACTATGTGCAGTCGTTGCTATGGTAATTGCAAATTCTTCGTTGTTTGTAAAGTATGAGGCGCTATTGCATCGAGATATAAGTATTGGAATTGCAAATTTTTCTCTATCGATGTCCGTATTGCACTGGATCAATGATGCGTTGATGGCCGTTTTTTTCTTTGTTATTGGGATGGAAATTAAGCGTGAGGTTTTATTTGGGGAGTTAAAATCATTGTCGGCAACCATTTTGCCAATTGTTGCAGCCATTGGCGGTATGATTGTTCCAGCAGGGATATATATATTGATCAATTGGGGAGAGATTACAATTAGCGGCTGGGGTGTACCAATGGCAACAGATATTGCTTTCGCCATTGGCATTCTTGCCTTTGCAGCTGGAAATGCGCCGCGTAGTATTGCTATATTTTTGACAGCTTTAGCAATAGTAGATGACCTCGGAGCAATTATTGTGATTGCATTATTTTATACGAGTAACCTATCCTGGATTGCACTACTTTTTGGCATGGGGTTTTTAATCATTGCATTTTTATTAAATCGTGCGAAGGTGCAGTTTATCAGTGCTTATATATTCAGTGGATTGCTTGCTTGGTATGCTTTTTTGCAAGCTGGTATCCATCCAACGATTGCCGGTGTAATACTTGGTTTTATGATACCAGCCAATGGGGAAAATTCGATGATGCATAAGTTGGAAACCATTCTTGGAAGATGGTCTTCTTATGCTATCATGCCGTTGTTTGCACTTGCCAATGCAGGAATCCGAATTGACGCCGAAGCTTTTACAAGTATTTTTACGCCCGTTGGTTTAGGAATATTGTTGGGGCTTTGTCTCGGAAAGCCAATTGGCATTTTTGGCAGTGCTTACTTATTGATAAAATTCAAGCTAATAAAGATGCCGGAGAAACTTAACTTTTGCTATTTTGGTGGAGCTGGTGTACTCGGCGGAATTGGTTTCACAATGTCACTGTTTATCGCCTCATTGGCTTTTTCTGACCCGAAGATTTTGATGACAGCAAAATTGAGTATTATTTGTGCATCGATATTGTCGGGGTTGATAGGGATTTTGATTTTTAAAATCATTGCATGGAACCATAAGGTGAAAAAAAATACATAATTTTAAGAGTGGATGTATTGATTGCCAAAATAAAACTATTTTTAGAAATTTGGTAAATAATTTTTCACGAGAAATCTGTTGGTTCATACTGACAAATACCGTTCTAGTTAAAATAAAAATGCTTGACAAATATATCCATGAAATGTATTATTAAAAATAATCTAGATATTAGGCTAAAGGAGTGTTTTATTATGTTGGTAATTGTTAATTTTGCGGTGAACGAAATTTAATAGTAAGTTTTTAGACAACCATAAGCCTAATATTTTTTGATGGCACGATAGGTTATCGTGTTTTTTTATTGCCTTTTTTAAGGTAATCTAGGCCGCAGCTTGGTTGCTGCGGCTTTTTTATGTCATTTTAGCAATAGTTAATTAAGGAGAATCAAATGAGCAAAATAAAAATAATTACCAACGAAAAAAATTGGTTAGAAGATACTGCAATAAACCAACTAAAATGTTTATCCGAGTTACCAAGTGTAATTCAAGCAGTCGGATTGCCGGATTTACACGCGGGAAAATCTCCGATTGGTGCGGTGATTGTAACAAAAGGATGCATATACCCACAGATTATTGGCGGTGATATTGGTTGTGGAATGGGGTTGTTTTCCACGGGAATTGAACATCGCAAATTTAAGCTTGAACGTTGGGTTACAAAGTTAAATTGTATACGAGAGCTAATCGATGTTGAAACCATAAACCCATATAAAGAGCCAAGTCCAATTTATGATTTGGGAACGATTGGCGGCGGAAATCACTTTGCTGAATTTCAGGTGGTTGATAGAGTGTATGACAAAGAAAGCTTTGCAGCACTGTCAATCGATGAATCTATGCTAATGTTATTGATACATAGTGGATCGCGTGGTTATGGGCAAAGTATATTAAATCGATTTGATAAAGCGCAAGGACTTATAAACAATAGTAAGCAGATGCAAGACTATATGGCAGAACATGAGCAAGCAGTTGTTTGGGCGTCAAGGAATAGATCCATTGTAGCGAATAAATTGTTGCGTTATTTAGGATATACTCCACATATTGAAAAGATTATTGATTGTCAGCACAATTTTATAGAGCAAAGAAATGATGTATTTATTCATCGTAAAGGAGCTGTATCGGCAGAATTGGGAGCTGTAGTTATACCGGGATCCAGAGGGGCGCTTACCTATGTTGTAAAACCAACGGAAAATACTAAAATAACAGCGTATTCATTATCGCATGGCGCTGGTCGTAAGTGGGCGAGAAGTTTGTGTAAATCGCGCATTCGTGATAAGTATGACAGAAATACAATTCGTCAAACAAAACTGAAAAGCAAGGTAGTATGCCATGATACTGATTTATTGTTTCAGGAGGCACCAGAGGCTTATAAAAATATTGATACGGTCATTGAAAGTCTCTTACAATTTGGATTAATTGAAGTTGTTGCTACGCTGCGGCCAGTATTGACATATAAGGGGTGATCAATAGCTATGTTACTACAAATAAGTTCTGGAAAAGGACCCTTAGAATGCGAATTGGCAGTTGGAAGATTTTTAAAGGTATTAGAAAAAGAGTTTGATGGGCTAAAAATAGTAAGTCAGATGCAAAGTGGTTATTTGGATTGTTATAAATCAGTCATTATTGAAATAAATAGCAAGCAAGCTAAAAACATTATTGGAACCATTCAATGGATCGTAAAAAGTCCGTTTAGACCAAAGCATAAGCGAAAAAACTGGTTTATTGGAGTCTGTGAAATAGAAAAAAATAAACAACAAAATTTTGATGGTACCCTTATTCGTTTTGAAACCTTTAGAAGTGGTGGAAAAGGTGGACAAAATGTGAATAAGGTCGAAACCGGGGTGCGAGTTATCTATATACCTACTGGTCTTAGCGTTGTGTCAACGCAAGGGCGTGATCAATATACGAATAAAAAATTAGCTTTAATCAGATTGAATGAAATCATTATGGAGCAAAATTTTGCCCAAGAGCAGAAAATGAAGGAGGTTATGTGGATTCAGCACGAATTGGTAGAGCGCGGAAAACCGATTCGTATTTATGAAGGAGATGGATTTAGGTTACGAAAATCTATATTATAATTCAAAGATTTCTTTTTCATAGTGAATAGTATCGTCGTGGAGTTTTGGATTTTAATTTGATTATTTGTAATATGATGTAGTTGTAAGTTTCTAATTTAATAGATTATAATAAATTTACGTTAATGAATGATTTAAATTAAAAAAATGTGATACTAGGTCTTCCTATACATTTAAAAAGCTGATTTATTGAATTCCGTCAATATCGATAAGAAGATATAGGAGATTTTTGAGGATGTGATTTTATGAAGAAAAATGCCATTATTTTATTGTGCTTCTTTCTTTGGGTGGCTGCCACAATATTGATATTTGGATGGGTCATACCTGTGATTATACAATTTTATTTACATAATGATGAAGCGAGAGGGATTACACTGTTATTCATTTTTATTGGAGTGGTTCTTTTAAAACGATTTACGTGGCAGAATTATCTTGTATATGTTATTGCTGTATTCTCACTGATTGGAATGATAGGTGATACCACTGGCAATTTTGTGTATAACAAACCTCTTGAATGGCTGCTGTCTTCTTTTGGCGAATTACAGATTGTACAGAATATCTATAATTATGTACCGGGGGAATATGTTATTTCGAATGATCTTATACTTTTAGGTTCGGATGGATCGAAAGAACGGTTGAGTGAGATATGGTTGTATCTATACCGTTTTATACAATATTTAATAACTTATTCTATTTTGGGATCTTTGCTTAGCTTTATCATAGATAGATTACCCGCTAAGAGAATGGTAATATTTCAAAAGGTAGAAAATGATGTTATGACGGAGGAATTAGCACACAAAGTAGCAGAAGAACTTAAACGCAGAGAAGACGAGAAAAACAGCAAGCTGATAATTTCCGAGGATATCAAAGCAGAGCTTTTGAAATTAAAGAAAAATGGCGATCTTATTTTAGCAATTAAAGTAGTTCGAAAATATACGGATTTATCTCTGGGGGAAGCAAAGAAATTTGTCGAGGATTTGGAAACATAAAATTTTGTTCATGCTTATAAGGGGATTATGATTTGAATATTTTTATAAAATGGAGATAAGTACAAATGAACGGTGAAATGTACCAGATGTGCAATATTGTTGCAAGCGTGAAGCAAGCACTTAAAAATAATACTGTGTTTATCTTTGAGCCAGCATCATATGAAAAATTCCTTGTTTTTCATATGATGTCGGCTGCTTGCTGTAAAGTTGATACGATAGAAAAATGGTTTGAGGAGTGCTGTAAAAAAGGCATTGTTGATATTAAGTTTTTAACACCAGTGAAAATGGATGAGTGGAATTTAGATATATTTGCAAATGCGCATTCTAATTTATTACTTTGTTATTATGCAAATGGATTGGTTACTTATTTTCAGGCAGATTGGAAATTCTGTGAATACGAAGAAGGTTGGGATATTACCTACACTGAATATGTTTGGAAAAATCCGTCGCAAGATAAACCAAAATTTCACGATAATACGAAGCCGTTTATAAAAATTTTGGAACAAATAGAAACATTGGCTCTTCAGCTTGAAGTTGACAACTTTGCAAGTTTATTCCGAAAAGCGATTTTAGCAGCAAAGGGAGAAATTCTTGCTGAATCTAAAATATCTATTCAATTGCCGGATCAGAATAAGAGACTTTTCCTTGCTGTTTCTGCCGCTTCTGTTTTTGGCGGGATGGGGTCTTGGAATGATCTTCCTCTTTGTATAGCGCATGAAATGAATTTGGTAAAAGAATATGAACAGTTAACTTCGGCTTTACGTGATCAATTAACATTAGCGATACTTTATGCGATTAATGAGTGGTAAATAATAAAAATAAAAAGGCTTTTGAGGTTTCCCTCAAAAGCCTTGAATTCTCTATGGAGCTGATAATAGGATTTCAACCTACGACCTACTCATTACGAATGTTGGATACTGTGTTTGGTGAATAATTACAACCTTTGTAAAGCCTTGATTTTGTTGGAATGAAGGTTGTAAGATTTGTGATTCTTGGTAGTGGTAATGGATATTTTCTAAAGGTTAAGGGACAAAATTATAGTTAGGTAAATTCCTAGGGATATGGGGATATTATGGTATAATAGAAGTTAACTAGAAAGAGGTGATTGGATGAATGAGTTATTACAAAAAATAGATGAATTGCAAAAAATAATCAATAGCAAACGGCCGTTAAATGAGATTGAACAAAAAGAATTAAAGGATTATTTTGCAATTGGGTTGACTTATAGTAGCAATGCATTAGAAGGAAATTCGCTCACCATATCGGAAACAAAAGTTGTTTTAGAAGACGGACTTACTGTTGGCGGAAAACCGCTAAAAGATATTTTAGAAGCTGTGGGACATAAAAGAGCTTATGATTTTATGTATAGTTTAACAAAAGAAAAAACGATATCGGAAGAGAATATAAAGCGGTTGCATAAATTGTTTTATCAAGGGATTGATGAAAAGAATGCAGGGGTGTATAGGCAACAACGTGTATTTATCAGTGGATCTGAATACAGTGTCGCACCACATGATCAAATAGATGTGCTTATGCCGGATATGGTAAATAAACTGAATAAATTAAGAGCAGTGGAACATCCGGTTGTTTTTGCAGCTAAGCTGCATCAGAAATTTGTCTATATTCATCCTTTTGTTGATGGGAATGGAAGAGTAGCAAGGCTTTTGATGAATATGACACTTTTACAGGACGGATATCCGATTGTAGTTATTCCGCCAATTTGCCGTAGTGAATATATTTCGGCATTAGAAAAGGGACATGAGAACGAGGATTTATTTATACAGCTTATCATGGAACGGGTAGTAGAGGCACAGAGGGATTATATTCGGTTGATTGGATAAAATGGTTGACTTGAAATTTTTGTATTTATTTCCTCGAGGGCTTGACCTTAATAAGAAGAAAAGAGGACATCATCATCACAACTGTGTTGGTTGCTCGATGATGATGTCTTTTAAAGTTGGATGTGTATTTAAATAAACAAAGCTCCTGTTCTTTGAGTAGGACCTCACGAGTATAGCCGTGCTTTTCAGGATTATTATATGACATTGGATTTTAAGAAACTATGTGCAAATATAATAAGAGTTGTTATTCAACATATTTTGCAATCATTTTTACCATATGTGAAGGAGCTCTGTTTTTATAAATCTTAATTTTTTATATAGTATTTAGGAATGCTTATTATGAACTCTTTACTAAATTAGGAATTATGGTAATATAAGTGCAGTTGGATTTTTATAATGTTAGATTAGGCTGATATCATTTTGCAGTAGGGGGAGTTTACAAAAATAATATCGAATAGTTATACAGATATCCCGTTTGAATCTCCTTGGATTATACAAAAATTTTTAGGTTGAAGTGTAACTGAAAAGCTTGACCGAAACAGTTATTTATTTTAGTTACAGTTTTATTTCATTTTACGGTGAAGCATCGAATAAATTTTTTGTTTTGTGGTGCGGTATGTTAAAAATTATATTCATTGAAAAATAGAGTTAGCAAATTGTTTCTTGTGCATTGAATTGTACACTGAATCCTATTATAGAGGTTAACAAAAAAGGACTATTAGGGATGATAAAGTAACCAAAAGCAATCAGGTATTAAGTGGTAAGGAGATTTTCACGAAAGACCCCAAAAATAAAAGTTCGGTAAGACGTATAGCTTTATCCAATAGTTTGATTGATTTGCTGAAGATGTATAAAAGAGAACAGCTTGAACAGAAATTTATGTTAGCTAATAAATGGGTAAATGAAAACTGGTTGTTTACAAAATGGAATGGTCGACCGATGTATCCAACAACACCCTCGCAATGGTTTCGCAAATTTTTAAAGCGGCACGGATTGCCGCATATGAGATTTCATGCGCTTCGACATTTATCGGCTACATTGTTGATTGCGCTTGGTGTGCCACTAAAAAAATGTAAGCAGTTGGTTAGGACATGCTGACATTTGGACTACGGCTAATATATATGGTGCAGCTCTCCAATCGGTTAAAATGGATCAATATTTGCAAAAAGTAAGGAGCAGATGACTTGAAAATCCCGTTAAGGGACAAATAAGGGATAAAAATCTATTTTAACATAAAACAAAAAAGCTTCCGATAGATCGGAAGCCTTGAATTCACTGGAGCTGATAATAGGATTTGAACCTACGACCTACTCATTACGAAAAGTAAATAATAAAAACTATATACAAAATAAGATGAATTATGTATTTGAACAGCTAATATTGTAATATTCTTAATGTGATTTTGTTAAATTTGAGCGTGGATCACGTGATGTGCTATAAAAAAATAAAAAATGGGGGATAAAATAGGGGATATGAAAATTTCATACTATCAAGTTTTTAAGCGATTGGATTTATTTCCAGTCGCTTATTTTTGTTCTGGTGGCTTAGTTATATCAAAAATAGGTGAAGTGGGATTTTGCAATAAATCATTTAGTTTATCAAGATTTGTTGTTGGTGTTGGAGATATTGGGGTGCTAACTATACGATCATTTTCAAAAGAAAGCCTTTTTATAAATGGAGCGATTTGTTCAAAATTCTTTTTAGTTTCAGTTGGATCGGTTTCTAATATTTCGGATGAAAAAAATCGCTGAACGTAAGAAAATAGGAAAACTATATTAGCACGGACTTCTAAAGAATATAAGTTGATTCGTGTACTAGGGTCTTGGTAATTTGTAGGAATAAATATGGCTTTTTTTGATAAAAAATTCTGTAAATGCTGCTCTTCTAATTTTAATAGCATTTCATTGTTATATGGATCATCTATACGACCTGTTAACCAATCTATAGAAATTCCGAATAAATCGGAGAGGTCGTATAGAATATCGGCAGATGGTAAAGAGCGTTGAGATTCAAAATCATTAATAGAAGTTCTACTCTTTAAGCCTAATAAAGCCGCTAACCTTGTATTTGTTAAATTATGTGTTACTTTAGATAAATTTAATCTATATGAAAAGAAATAACGATTAAACATAAAAACTCCAATTCTGTCGTTGACAACGACAAATAAAGATAATATAATAAACGCATAAAGAACGTCGTTTTTAACGACAGGGCAAAAATAAAATTATTAAGTTAATTTTAACAAAATTTAAATCAAAAAGAAAGGATTGAACATTATGAGCGAAAAAAAGAAAAATTTTTACACAATCAGCCAAGTACAGGAACTTGTTTTTGAGGGTAGTTTGAGCAAAACGACAATTCATCAATTAGTCAAAAAGGGGAAAATTCCTTCTGTGTCTTTTATGTCTAAGAAATTAATACCTAGTTACTGGGTGGAAGAATGTCTGGCTAAAGCCAATTGTAATCCTAGTGCAGTGGAGCAGCAAACAGTATGACACGCAGGGCATGGGGTGAAGGGAGCTATGATTATAACGAAAATTTAGATCGTTGGCGTTGGCGTGGTTATTATACCGACTTAAATGGTGAGAAAAAGCGTAAGGAAATCGTAGCTAAGGCGAGGAAAGAGTTAAAGCTTAAAGTAAAAACATTCTTGCAGGAGATAGAAGATAACGGAGTAGATGCATTTAGTAATATGACAATTGAAAAATGGTGTAAGACGTGGCAGGAAGATGTAATTAAACCAAGTGTAAAAACGCGAACCTTTGAAAATTATAAAGGAACCTGCAAGAATCACATTATTCCGAATTTTGGGAAAATAAAACTTAAAGAGCTACAGGTAATGCCTATACAGCAATTTTTAAATGATTTATGTGAAACTCATGCTGTTAGTAGCGTTCTAACGATTAGAAATCATTTCATAATTTTGCTAAATGCAGCGATTGAGTATGGATATATAAAAAATAACGTAGCGAAGCGCACAAAGCCTCCTAGGCGTGTTAAAAGCGAAATTAATGCTTTAACGGACATTGAAATAAATAAATTGCTAAATGTTGCTAAAGAAGGCTCGTATATTTTTTATGGTGCAAAACAAACTTGGATTGAAAACGAAGGAATGCTTTATTTGCGAAATTGTTATTATGCGGTGGTGTTATTAGCGGTGACTACAGGAATGAGGCAGGGCGAAATTTTCGGATTAAGATGGGAAAACGTTAACTTGGAACAAAAAGTATTATCCGTAAAAACTAACATGGTTACATCGGCAGAGAAAGGACAAGTTTTAGACACGCCAAAAACTTTAACCTCAAAGAGAAATATATTACTGCCTAAAAAAACAGTAGAAACATTAAGAGAGTGGCAGCTTTATCAAAAGAAATATGCTGAAAAATGGGGTGATATTTTTACTAATAGTCATCAATTGGTTTTTACAAATTCCTTTGGGAAGATGGTTTCAGTTACAAATTTCACGAAAAGATACTTCAGAAAAATGTTACGGTCAGCAGGTATAAGCGATAATGTCACGTTCCACATATTGAGACACTCATTTACGACCCAATTACTTAAAAATGGTGTAAATGTTAATATCATTGCTGGAATACTTGGACACTCAAATACCAGCGTTACGATGGATATATACGCACATATTTTGCCGGATATGCAAGAAATAGCTGTGAAAGAGTTAGAAAAACTTTATTGATTTATGGGAGAAAAATGATGAATTTAAAAAATTCAGGTGATAGAAATGAGCTGTTTGAAAATCATAATGAGCCATTACCGTTTTTTTCCTCGTATACATATGCTTTTCAAGATGATTGTAATTTAAGCTTGAATGCAAAAGGATTGCTGGCAATGCTAGTATCTTTTGGCAAGGGGTGGACGATCTATATGAAAGACATCGTTAAACGTAGCAATAGCAAGCCTCATACACTTAAAACGGCGGTTAAAGAACTAGAAAATGCAGGCTATTTAACAAAAAGTAGAGTGAAAAAAGAAAATGGTCAATATTGCGGATGGTCATATACAGTGTATCAAAAGCCAACATGCGAAAATAAAAAGTCTAACCGACATCAAAAAAAACCGACATCGGAAAAAGCTGAAATCAGTAAAAATGCACTTGTTAAATACAAACAAAATGTAAATATAAACAAAATAAATAATAAACAACAACAACATAATGATGATGTTGTTGCAAAACTTGAGCAACATGGAGTTGAAAAAAATAAAATAAATGAAATTGTAAACGACTATCCCAAAGAACAAATTATAGAAAATATTTTTTATGGAGAAAAAAATAAATCAGGAAAATCAAATATGGCAGGTTGGATTATATATTGCATTATTAATAATTTACAGTTGAATGAATTTCAAAAAATGGAGATTGATAAACAAGAAAAAATAAGAAAAAAAGTAACAGATAGTGTTGGAGAACCAATATCAAAATATGATAATCGAAAAATAAATAATTATATAGCAGCATTAAATGACCAAGAACTAAATGCATTAATAGAACAAATTAAAAATAAATTAAAAGCACTAGATAATAATTTGACGATAAGTATGATTGACAAAAATATAAATGATATACGTAATCCGGAAGAAAATATAATAAAAAATGTTATATACAAGTACATATTTGATTGAAAAATTAGTTTGTAAAATTGGCGAAACACAACAATAAAACTGGTGTTTTTGAACAATAATCTGTTGAAAAGTCATAAAAAAAGCATAGAAAAAGCTAGTTTGGGTTCGACGGTTTTTCTATGCATACGTCAGCCAGTCGCCCCGCCATTCTCCTATTCTCCGCCTATCGGCTACGTTCTCTATTTTTCCAGACCTCACCCGAACAACATGCTTTATGTTAGGGTGAGGTCTGGAAAAATAGAGAATCATAGAAAAATGGCGGGGCGACTGGCTTAAAAATTAGTAATAAATTAGTTTTGTAATTAAAAATAAAATAAAAAAAATAAGATAAAAATTAAGAGAAGAGAGACGAAGACCTTGAAGGATTTCCTCCTTCAAACTACCTCCGTAAGGTCCGTTCCCTCCCTTACAACCCTCCCTAGAACGGGGAACGAAAAAATTGAAAATGGAGTGTATAGCATGAGAGAGAAAAGAATTTTATTAGTACCAAGGGATTTCAAAGTTTTAGATTTTATTGGTCGGTTTGGTTGGTGTAATGAGAAACATTTAATTCAGTTATTGGACATGCCTATTGATAAAAAAAGTTATCAAATCATTCAAAATAGAGTTTTGAAACGTTTGGTAGAAGCAAAATATTTAATGAGAACAAAACTGCAAATAAATGAACCAGCGATTATAACAATTGCTGAAAATGGAGCTGAATATTTAAATTGTAAAAAAACAAATGTGAAACGTTGTTTTTTGGAGCATGACATGCTCGTTATCGATTTATATTTTAGCCTTTTAAAAAATTTAGAAGATGATGGCGAAGTTGAAACCGACAGAGAAACAAGAAGAGATTTAGGTTATTGTGATCTGAATGAAAGGAAAATGAGAATTCCAGATTTACTTATTCGCGATCAAGCAATTGAAGTTGAAATAAGCGAAAAGAATAAAGATAGGCTCAAAAAAATACTGAATCAATATATTTTTAACGATTCAGTTAAAAAAGTAAACTATTTTGTTCGCGATAAAAATCTAGCCCATAAAATTCATGATCTAAGCAAATATAATGAGAAATTTGACGTGTATATTTTTAAAGATGATATAACAAATTTTATAAAATTTGATAGAAGTCAGCAAAATCTTAATCAAAAATATACCTCGAAGCCAGTAGGAAAAATACAGGAAGAAGACTTAGAAAAATATCGAAAAAAAGAAGTTAAAGGGATGTGAAATGAGTGCAAAATATACAAGTTTTTCTTACAGTCGTACTTGTAGTTTTTTTTATCGCTTTATTTATTATGGAAGTCAAAACGGGTCGTGTAATTCATAAAAAAGAGCTAGTAAGCAGCCTTATTATTTATTCAATATTTATTTGGGGAGTTCCAATAATTCCTATTAATTTATTCCCCACTGCAAGCAAAATATTAAGTTTTGTTTTACTTATTATTTTTCCGTGTTTAATTTGGTGTGCTTATCAATATAATCCCAAACAAAGAATTTTTACTAACACTAGAATTTTATTGTTAGTTGCTTGGGGCGTTTTACTTTTAGGGAACATGATAGGCATAATTCGCGTTTTAGGAGGGACATCATGAAAGTTAAAAGTTTAAAATTTGTAGCTTTTTCAGTAGTTTTAATTTTTACTTTGAGCTTTATTGCCGGCTGTGGTAATAGTGCTAATAACGAAGATAAGAAACAAGCTCCAGTAGAAAAAAGACAGCATGTTGAGGGGGAAAAATATGATCAAGGTGCTGGCATAGGCAAAATAGGAGGAAAATAAAAATGGGCTTGCTTACTAGCTTATTAGCTAATTTTCAAACTATATGTGACAATGGGGTAATTTTGCTGATGCCCCATGCTCAAAGTTTACTTATTCTTATTGTTACGTTAGATTTTTTCTTTTCACTATTATTACAATTAGAACAAGTAGAAATACATGCGTTTTTAATAACTAAAATATTAAAGTATGGTACATTTGCCTTTTTCCTAGAATCTTACTCAACTTTAATGAATTCCATAATAGAAAGTTTAATTATGGCTGGATCGGTGGCAGCAGGTGGAGGAATTACAATTGATGATTTAACAAATCCATCAAAAATAATTGAGATTGGATACAACTTAAGTGAAAATATATATTCATTTACTGCTACTCAAAATCCAGATGGGAGTTTTATTGGGAGTACAATTAAAATAATCGCTGCAACCTTAAACGGAGAATTAACCATAGCAAAGTTATTTCCTAACTTATTTTTCTTTGGGAGTAGTATTGTTTTAATTATTGGGTTTTATATTATTGCATGGCAAATATTCATGACTTTATTAGAATTTAAAATTTCAGCTGCATTATTACCGATATTAATACCTTTCGCAGCATTTCAATATACGTCTTTTATTGCTACAAGAGCAATTGGAATGGTCTTTGCATTTGGTGTGAAAATGATGTTTTTAACTTTTGTTATTTCTGCAGCATTACCATTAATGCAGGTATGGACATGCCCTGAAAATCCGACGAATGTTGATTGTTTACGATTAATTAGTGGGGTATTTTCAGTTGCCTTATTAGCATGGAAAGCTCCTAATATGGCTGCTGGATTTATGGGGGGAGCACCGTCCTTGACAGCAGGATCAGCTTTAGGGGCTGGAATGGCTGCAAGTTTTGCAACCACTAAAATTTCTCAAGCTGCTTCGAGTACGGCAAGAGGTTTGGCAAATACAGTGAGAGGGGTTTCAAATAGTTTAAGAATTGCAACTGCAGGTGCAAATGACAGTGGAAGTGCAATGCAAGATACAGGTGGTTTTACTGCATCAGATAATACTTCAAGTGGTGGAGGCTTTAGTCCACCTACAGATGGTTCTAATAGTCAAGTAAAAAGCAATTTCATGGGGGGAGGTTCATCGGAAAAAAACAATAATTTTAGTAGCGCCAATCATTCAAGTTCCGAAAATCCATCAAATTTTATTAAAAGTGATGATAAAAAAACAAACGAAGGAAGAAATGGAAAACCTAATTTTACATCAAGCCAGGATACCAAAAGTTTTAATTCAGAAAAATTTCTCCCACCTACTAAAAAGGAGTGAAAAGCTTGAAAGAATTTTTTGATCTTGAAGATGAAAAAGAGCAGATATTAATAGAGCCTTTATTTCGTACTCTAAATAAAGAAGAAGAATACGATTTACTCCATAGATGGTGTAAGAATAAAGACGATTCAGCAAGATCCAAACTATTTATATGTAATAGAGCTTTAGTTGTTATGGTAGCGAAAAAAATATACAATTCTACTGCAAAAAATTATATATATAGGTCATCATGCTTAATCCAATTAGAAGATTTAATTCAAGAAGGTTATAAAGGATTACATGATGCTATAGAACGCTTTTCTTTAGAGAAAAAATGTCGATTTAGTACATATGCTGTTCCTAATATAAGAAAACATATATATCAATACATAACCGACAATTATTCAGCAATTTGCGGACCATATATGACTCGGCGAATTATGGAATATAATGCAGCGAGAAACAAATTAGAAAAAATCTTAGGCCGAGCACCTAAGATTAATGAACTAGCAATAGAATTAAACTGCACTCTAAAATTTATGAGCAAGACCGTTTCAGCTGCTAATATGTCTGAGTCAATTATTGATATAGATGGATTAATAAAAACTGATGAAGCTGGAACTAAGACAGCTTTATTTGCATCCTGGGATCCTACACCTGAAGAGTTAATATTAGAAAATGAAACTAAAATAGAACAGCAAAAGAAAATAGATAAGCTCCCAGAAGCTTTAAAGGTTCTATCTAAAGAAGAACGTATTGTCATTTGTATGAAGTTTGGTATTGGTTGCAATTCGGATTACACCAGGACTGCAATTGGTAAGAGAATCGGTATAACAAGATTCAATTTATGTATTCTTGAGGATCTGGAAAAAACGGCTCTTAATAAGCTCAAACAATTTTACGATTCAAAAAAGCACTAGAAATAATGTTTTTTGTGATGGAAATTATACTGTCGGTGCTCATTACGTCAAGTGCTTTCACGGCATATGCTCACTACGTTCCGCTATTCCATGATCACTTGACTTCACTCCGCTCCTAACGTGAGCTATAGCCATCAAAAAACGTTCATTAGGGAGATTAGCTAGTATTTGTATGGGTGCGCTAAAACAATTTTACGATTTGTTTTAGCTTTGTTGAAAATTAGCTTCAAATTAGGCGATAATCTTTAATAAAAAAGTTTTTGGTGATATTAAAAAAATAAATACAAATAAAAAAGGAGATTTTTACTATGGATACATTTTATAAATTGGAAAAAATCATATATTCTATGGCTGGAGTTTTTCGTATACCAACCGATTATGGTGAAATGTTCATGAGGATAGAAAGATCAAATGATTTAAATGATGAAAGATTTATTGTTGAAGTCGATGCACAACGGTTTCTTAGTCTTTGGCGTAATACTACAGACCGTAATCATTCTGAAATTGCAAATGGGAATATTTCAACGTGGAAGAAAGATAGAAAATTCCCGGAAGCAGAAGATGGTTTTTCGCATGGTGAAATTAATCCTGTTCCACTTGCTGAAGTTAGTGTGTTTTTTTCGGGAGGTAAAAAGCCGTGTATAAATGTATGTAATGGTGTTACTCGTACTATTTATTTGTTAACAGCAAATGCTGAGAAGTTTCCTGTTGAATGTCGCGGTATTGATCAAGCGAAATTACTTCAAAAATTTGCTGGTTTACCCAATAGAGCATTTAAATCTGTTCAAGAATTGATACCTGAATAGTTTAATTTAACTATTGGAAATATTTATAATTTATTTTAGACTTGTTGAAGAGGATATTATCCTGTTTACAAGACTTATAAGACAAGTTTATAATATTAAAAGTACCTTATTAAGAGAACGTTTTCGGTTGAATGAGGTTAGGTTAGTAACTCTTTTAAGGTAAATGCTATAAGAGTGATGCGTTGGTAACAGACCAGTCAACGCATCACAAGAATATGACCTGATTTTATTCAGTTAAGGGGCTAGTTTAAGCTAGCCTCTTTGTTATATAGCTATCAAAAAAGCATCTATGTCACGAATGGATATTCAAGCAACATGATATTATAAAGAGAGGAAGAGTTACACATGGATATAGCTTATAGTTTGGAATATGAAGATATTATTGACGCTGAAAAGGCATATGACCTTTATTGGTCTGGATTTATTACTGATAAAAAACTTTTTGAATGTCCAGAACCTAACTGTTCGGGACAAATGACTTGCGCTAATATTGATAAGCCAAGATTTTTAATGAAAAGAGATCCATACTTTACTCCAGGAGAAGGTCATCAATGTGATTTTTTTAGAGGAAAGAATAAAAAAAGTTCATATGTGAAAGATGATCGTATTGGATTAAGAAATAAATATATAGATACTCAAGTGGACATTTTTTTATTTGATAAGCCTAAGAAAAAGTCTCTAGGAAAAGATGTAGGCTTGAATTTGGGTGATAAGCATAAAAGAATGAAAAAAAGACAATACCTTGAAAGAGATGACAATGACGTTAGAAATTCTAAATATAATACGATAAAACCTTTGATTTCGAAGTTTGAACGTTATATTCGAGAAAATTTATTAGATAAGCGATTTATAAATATTGTAGGCAATAATATCCCTTATTCACAAATGTTTGTGAATATTGAGGGATTGGATTTCTCACAGGTAAACCAATATGATAGGATATATTTTGGTGAAGCAACAATAGTTAAAACACCTTTAAAGAGTAATGATTTTATTATCAAGTTCGTCGGAAATATTATTAAAGATGGCGAGCGTCTTCACCCATCTATTTATATTGCAAATGCAATTATACAGAAGCATTGGAGAAAAAACACTTGGAGCGATATGCTTAATGATTTAGTTAGAGCGAGGCAAAAGATAATTTTTTACATATATAGCAAACCAACAGTAAATGGAGATAAAAATCAATATTTAAACTTTCAAATAACTAATTTAAACTATTTAGATTATAGAATAGTAGAATGAATATATGAGTACGTGGTATTGAAAGCATGTAGATCTTTTTCTAAAGCTCTTTCGATAGGGGACTAAAAAGGGGATTTTGCTTTTTTAGGCACAAAAAAGGCTTCTGAGGAAAACCTCGGAAGCCTTGAATTCTCTATGGAGCTGATAATAGGATTCGAACCTACGACCTACTCATTACGAAAGAATTGTTAACTGTTTTTACGTTATTTTGTATTTGTTTTTAGTATTGAATATCTATCCAATGTACATGTATGTATTTTTATGTATTTATTGTTTGCATGCAGAAATGCATGCAGTAAAACATTAAATCAGATTGAAAATCTTTTATCTAGCTTTTGAAGTGCTTCACGTTTTTCTCTTGGAATAAAATGAAAGTACAATTTATATGTAACTTCTATGCTGCTATGTCCAAGACGTTTAGATACATAACTAATATCTTCACCAGCCGCTAATAGGTGGCTTGCGTGGGTGTGCCTTAAACAATGAAATGTTAATCTGCTTATTTTTCTTTTTACGCAGAATTTCGGGAACCACTCGCTTATTCTGTCTGGGTGTAGGTTTGTCCCATCAGCATTACAAAAAATTAATCCAGTGTCAATATATTTTTCTCCTAAACGAAGTTTGTTAGCTTTATTTATTAATTGTTGATTTCTTATAGCTGAAAGGACAATATCGGTTATTTCAATTATTCTGTTTTTTTTATTTTTTGTTTCTTTGAATTCAAAACCATTTTCTTTAGTATAAATGAGAGCTTCATCGATTTCAGCAGTATGATTTTCTGCATCTATATCATCATCTCTAAGTGCTAACAATTCTTCTCTGCGCATACCTGTCCTAAGCGCTACCGTTACTAAGTTTTCATTTTCATTTTCTTTTAGATCATTTTCTAATTTTATAACTTCATCAGTAGAAAGAACTTTGACTTTTTCCTTTTTTTTAGGTTGATTATCCAATTTTATTTCCGGCAATTTCATCCTCAATGCTACATTGTTTTCTAAAATTCCATCTTCAAAAACTGCGTGGTTTAAGATTCTGCGTATAAATCGATAATTCTTTTCTACAGTAGCTATACCAATTTTATCTTTTGTTTTTTTATTAGATAAATTACCTTCGTCAATTATTCTTTCACAAAATTTATATAAATCATCTCTAGTTAATTTAATAAGCCGTATGTGACCGATCCACGGTTTTATTCTTGATTCAGCACATTGTTTATATCCTTCTATCGTTTTCGATCCAAGGCCCTTGGCAGTAGGAGTTTTAAACCAATAGTCAATATATTCACTAAGTGTTGATTTATTTGATTTTACATAATTACCTGCAGCGAGTTTTGTTAATACTTTTAAACGCTCTATTTCAGCTTCGTCCCAATCTAATGTATCAAGAGCAATATAGTCCGCTTTCCTCTTTTTAGTTACCTTATCAATACCGTGATCAATTATTAATGTTAAAGATTTTTTTGATCGCTGTTCGATTCTTACAGTAGTCATTTCTGTTGCTCCTAACTAGAGATATTACATTTTACCGTCTCCCAAAGCAGAAGACGGTAAATTTAATTCATATATTATATTATAAACTCAATGCTTGGAGTTTTGTATGTATTAGGTTGATTTTATATTAATTTCTTTCCTTCAAAGATAAAAGATGTAACCTTTTTTGATTTTGTATCATATATGATCTCAAATTCTGCTCTAATTTCTGCCCCAAATGAATTTTGAGCATCAACGTGAGATTGTACAGTTATTTTGCCTGGTTCTTTAGCCCAATACCATTCATCTGGCCAAGGGAAGTCAGCTGACTTAGGAGATTTTAAAGCCTTTTTTACTAAATCTTTACTTGTAACAGTTAAGCTAGCTTTTTCATCATTCGTTAAAATAAAATCATTCATACTCAATAATACAGCGTTGTTTTGATAAAGATATTTATCCGCATATCGGATATTATAAACTGATCCAGCTGGCCCAATATACAACATAACATTCTTGATATTACTTTGTATGGTTAATCTATATGCTTTCTCGCTAGCATTTTCAAAATTATCAAGTGCTTCATCATGTTGAATCTCATTTATTTCCGTTATTCCGCATTGTTTCAATATATCAACAATTCTTTGCGCCTGCTCAACCGAAACATTAGAACCATTTTGTACCTTAGTCACGATTTGTGCTGGTTTATTGGAAGTTGCCTGTTGATTTGGATTAGCATCTAGAAAACACGAATGAAAAATAAAACCAATTATTAAAAAGAAAATAATTAAAGGAATACAACCAGGCGAAAGTTTTATTTTTTCACCACAAAAAGGACATTTAGTTGCTGTCGCAGGTATAGTTATACCACATTTTTTACAACGTATTTCTTTTATCAACTTATTTTTTGATGCCTGAGGCTGCGATTCTATTTTTACTCCACATTTAGGACAAAAAGAAGAATCGTTGGATATTTCATTATTACACTTTGTGCATTTCATTAATACCACACCCTTATTCTTATTTTAGTATATATAATCAGCTAATAGAGCTTGTTGTTTTACTTGTAAATATTCTACTTTAATAATACTCTAGTTCATATGTCCTATAATATCGAATTTTGTCGAATACACATTAAAATAAAAACAACCTACTTTATAGTAGGCTTGTAATTTACGCATATCCATCCGGCGGAGTAGGAGGGGTGCGCAGCCATTCAAATTCATCTTGATAGTGTCTATTTTGATGCAAAGGAAAATAAAGATATCCGCGATCATCTATATCAAGATGCCTTACAAAATAAATCTTTTCTCCATGGTGCGGAATGGTAGCACCAAATACATAACCTGTTTCGAGATCAACATCATACAGAACTATTTTAGTTAAATACTTTACAGCCCAGTAGTCGTCACTATTTTTATATTTTTTGATTAACTCATCCTTATCTATCATACATCAAACCTCTTTGTAATAAATTGTCGCTTTTTGTAATGAAATGCGATTTATTGTAAGATAAGTTTAGTATATGTATAATGGAATTAAGTTAATCGCGATTAACAAAATAACGAATAATTGGAGTTGTGATATATGGATAAGTATGTAGTTGTTGATTCCAATAGTGATGTTGTGTTGATTTGTGATTTTCCGAAAGAATTAGAATTCGTTCTAAGGATAAAAGATAAAAATAAAATAACTTACATAAATAAAAACAAATATAAAGATAAGGGGAATAGTGAGGTTTAATACCTTGCTATTCCTTATTTATTTTTATTGTGTGGTAAAACTCTACTATTTTTTTTAATTCTTCAATTGAAATATCTTTAGTTACTTCTAACTTTTCGATTTGGTTATCAGTTAATATTTTTGCGAATTCCTTATTTGGATGATTTGTGGTAATTGTTTCTACCCCAAGCAAATAGTCTGTTTTTACTCCATATAAGTTACTTAAAACTTTTAATGTTTCCAAATCCGGTTCACTAACTTGATTCTCGTAACCAGACAAAGTTTTATTGTTTATTCCGGTTAATCTGTACACTTCAGTTTGGGTTAATCCTTTTTTTATTCTAGCCATTTTTAATCGATCGGCAACAATAGACCTCATTAAATCACCTCTTAAGAATATTCTACACGTATTCTTTGTTTTAAAGAAATATTATCTTAAAAACTTAGAAAAAACTATTGACTTCTTAATTTCTAAGATGTAATATATACACATAAGGTTCTTAAAAACTAAGAAAGGATGGGGCGTATATGAAAGTATATCAACGTATAAAGCAGTATATGGATGACAAAGGAATAAAACAAAATCATGTCGCGTTAAAAGCTGGATTTAACCCAAAAACTTTTAATGCAATATTTCACGAACGAAGGAAATTAACTGTTGATGAATTTGAAAATGTTTGTGTTTTAGGACTTGGGGTTAATCCTAAATATTTTTTTGAAAATATAGTCTTAGATTCTAAGAATGAAATCAAAACTACAGCATAGGAGGACTTAATGTTTAAAAAGATAGCAAAAAAGCTTTTCGGAGAATTATCAGAAGCTGAAATAACCCTGATCGGAGTTATTTTCATAATTATCAGCGTATCAATGACCGTAATTAACGTGTCATTAGCGCTTGGTAAACAGTGACCACAGCAGCGATTCCAGAAAAAAATGTTCCAAGAATAAGAAGATAATAATTTCGTTTTTCTTTTGATTTATTTTCCTGTTCTTTGCGATCAAGATATCGTTTGATTCCAGTAGGATCTAGGATTTCCGCTTCTAACATTCTTCGTTTTTCTGGGGTTAGTTTTATATCAGACATAAAATCAATCCTTTCATAATTAACTAAAAAGGCGTAGGAGGTGAGAAAATGGTCGGAAAATCAAGAAGAGAAGAAACTTTATTAGGATTAAAAAAATACAAAGAAAATCCAAGTAAATTCATTTTAGAGCAAGCAATGTTTAACCTTGTTTGTAGCAGTGAAGGCAGTATGGAAAGAATTGAAGCCGTGAAATTTCTAAATGAAATCGAATAGCTAACGCCAATTAGCTATTCGATAAAGGTTACTCACATTCGATTGTTTCGTTTTTAAAAGTAATTTGATTAAATTTTTCAACATCATATTTTTTAACTTTTTCTAACAATGATGTTTTTTCGTTAATCTTTACCGACTTTTCAAGATAGACGTTGAAAAGGCTACAGAATAAAACATAATTTAATTTAAATTTGACTGGTTTTGGTTTATCTTCTGTGAATACTTCAACCGAAGAAGATTCATCACGTTCGGAGCCTATAACTTGGTAAAGAACACCGTTCGCTTTAGCTATTTCAACAAACTTATCAAAGCATTCTAATGTTTTAACTTTTATCATAATTATCACCTCCCTTCAAATTACCAAATTCGACAGGAGGAAACAATTACCTTTTAATTTTCAAAGTACAAAATCAAACATAGAAAGGGGTATATCATGAATCAATTGATAAAAATTGATGAATCCGGAAAAACGACGGCAAGAGAATTATATGAGTTCCTAGGATTAGACATTACTCATTATACGAGATGGTCAAAAACAAATATCGAAGACAATGAATTTGCAGAAGGAAACAAGGATTATGGAGTTTTAGCCATAAAAGGCGAAAACCCTCAAGGCGGTAGACCGAGTAAGGATTATTGGTTATCGATCGACTTTGCTAAAAAGCTCTGCATGATTTCCAAATCATCTCGCGGAGAACAAGCACGCAACTACTTTATCGAAGTTGAAAAACGTTATAAGCAGCAATCCGAATCAGTTAACATAGCAAAACTATCACCAGAGATGCAGATGTTTAATCTCTTGTATCAGAGCGTAGCTAAAACGCAAATTGATCTGCTCGAAATGCAAGAGAGAACTGAAACCGTCGAGCGAAGACTAACACTCGTTAAAGACACAATCATTAAGCGAGACGACAACTGGCGTGATGAAATCAATAAAATGTTAAGAAAGATTGCTAGACATGTTGGGATTGATCATCAAGAATTACGGTCAGAATCTTATAAACTCCTTGAAGAAAGAGGGAAATGCGATTTGAACTCACGGCTTCGCAACTTGAAGAAACGTCTGCAAGACAACGGCGAAACGAAAACCAGAATTGCAAAAGCTAATAAACTTGACGTAATCGAAAGCGATCCGCGGCTAAAAGAAATCTACACCAATATTGTCAAAGAAATGACGATTCGATATGTAGCGTAGGTGGTGATAAAGATGCAATGTACTTTTTGCAAAAAAGAAATTGAGGATAATGTGAAATTTTGCCCCGAGTGTGGAGAAAAAGTAATTGTAATGCAAGAACTTCAAAAACAACAAGAAGTTCCAATGATTATGGTTACAGAAGAATTAATGAGATTCATTAAGGTTTCACGGTCAATGCTTTATAAATTATTAGCAATTGATGATCCTATACCGTTTTTCTTTGTTGGCTCGGATAAGAGGTTTATTACAAGCGAAGTTATTGAATGGGCAAAGCGTAATCAAACTACTCTAATGAACTTAGATGATAAAAAGAAAGCCTATCTACAAAAGACAGGCTAAAAAATAGGGTGAGGTAATTAACCTCATATAAATTATAACGCAGAAAAGGACGAAGTAACATGTCGAGATTAGGTAAAACAATATATCAAACTGCCAGAATGGGTGCAGGTTATACGCAAGAAAAGGCGGCAGAGCTATTAAATATAAGTGTGAGGTCAATACGAGCCTACGAAGGGGGTGAAACAATTCCACATGATGACGTGGTTGTCGATATGGCAAGCGTTTACAACGTGCCATACCTAGCGTATCAACACTTAAAGATCAATAACGAGATAGGTAAACGATACTTGCCAGAAATTAAAGTCAGCAACTTGTCATCTAGTATCTTGGATTTAAGAGTCGAGCTAGAAGACACAAGTAAAAATGAGTATAGCATATCGTCAATCGGTCGTGATAATCGAGTGGACAAGCACGAACAAAGAGTCTGGAATGAATGCATGGATAAAGTTAAAAGTCTCATAGCAGCAAGTTTTTCGATTCTATTAGCACCAATGGCCCCGATGACCAATTTGGCAAATAAAAAATGCTATCTCGACTGCAATCAAGATAGCGGACTTAGAAAATTTTAAGTTAATAAATTATAACACGAAAGCGAGGTAATATCAATGCGTTACGGATATTGCAAACTGATGAAAAATAAAGATTTACGTGAAATTCTCAAAAGGAAAGCAATTTTGCTCTGTATACGGCAGGTGCATTAAATGATAAACATTGATGCATTTATGGACCGTTTGGCTGTAGTAGCGTTACTCGGACTTGGTTGCTACGTAGTCGAATGGCTAGTGAGGTGAGTAGATTGGATAGAGCAACTGTTTGGAGATTAATTGTAATTGGACTAGCTGTATTTTGGGGATTCGTTATTTGGGTATGTATTAAGATTTTTTAATAAACGAAAGGTGATGAATAAAATGGTTAGTACATCAAGGGTTCCGGCAAATTGGTTTGGATTAATTCGCAGTAAAAATGATTCTTACTTAACGCTTAGAGAAATGCGAATTCAAGCAGGATTTGTAACAGCGAAAGAATTTGCAGCTCACGCAGGGATTTTGTACTTAACTTATACCATGATCGAAAAAGGTACTCGTACGGCAGGTATATCACTTCAAAAACGTATTGCAACTGGTCTTGGGATGGCTGTAGAAGAAGTTTTCCCGGAACGATCAATAAAACCGACTCAAATAAAAGTAACTCGTGTAGACAAAGAGATTTTAGAAGCTCAATTACGGTCCCAATTCGGAGCAAAACTAATAACGATAGGAGAGTGTGTTAGATGAATAAATGTGAACATGAATTTTTCAAAGAAAACGGTGCAATGGTATGTGCGAAATGTGGGTATGGTTCAGCTGATTATGTTGATTCAAAACCAACAACCATTAAAGCATACAAAGGTTTTGATAAAGATTTAAAATGTCGTGGTTTCCAATATGAAGTAGGCAAAGAGTACGAGCATAAAGGCGAGGTAAAGGCTTGCAACTCTGGCTTTCATGCTTGCGAAAGTCCGCTTGACGTATTTAATTACTACGAACCTGCAAGCAGCCGCTTTTGTGAAGTCGAATGCAACGGTGATCTTGACAAAGATGGTGGTGATAGTAAATTATCTTGTTCGAAAATTAGCATAGGCGCGGAAATAAAATTACCCGGACTAATTTCGGCAGGAGTTAAGTTTATTTTAGATAGAGTTAATTGGGGTGATGATAAAAAGTCTAATACAGGAGATCGGTCAGCGGCTACTAATACAGGAGATCAGTCAGCGGCTACTAATACAGGATATCAGTCAGCGGCTACTAATACAGGAGATCAGTCAGCGGCTACTAATACAGGAGATCAGTCAGCGGCTACTAATACAGGAGATCAGTCAGCGGCTACTAATACAGGAGATCAGTCAGCGGCTACTAATACAGGATATCGGTCAGCGGCTACTAATACAGGAGATCAGTCAGCGGCTACTAATACAGGATATCAGTCAGCGGCTACTAATACAGGAGATCGGTCAGCGGCTACTAATACAGGAGATCAGTCAGCGGCAAGTGTAGAAGGAAAACATTCTGTAGCTTGTGGACTAGGTGTCGAGTGTAAAGCTAAAGCAAATTTAGGAAGTGCAATTGTGCTTGTTGAACGTGAATGGAGCGATAATAATAACGCATATGTAATAAAAAATATTAAAGCCGCCAAAATTGATGGTGAAAATTTAAAGGAAAATGTTTGGTACATGCTTGTAGACAATGAATTCGTGGAGGTATCCGAAAATGAATGACACTCCCGACATAACGCAGCAACCTTGGTACACAGCACCATATCCATATCAATCAGATAACGCACCGGATTACTTTATAGAGAATGAAAGCGAGGATGATGAGTGATGGAAGCGATACGCTTAATTGACACAAGAGATCTAAGTCGTGAAGATTGGTTAAAGGCCCGTAAACTAGGAATTGGTGGTAGCGATATTGGTGCAATTCTTGGGATAAACAACTGGAAATCCGCTATTGATATTTGGATGGACAAGACTGATCAATCAGAAGATGGTGAACAATCAGAAGCCGCTTACTGGGGAAACATGCTCGAAGAATTAGTTGCAAAAGAATTTGAAATTAGAACAGCAGAAGAAGGAAATCCGATAAAAGTTAGACGTTGCAATGCGATACTACAACACCCCGAAATACCTTATATGCTTGCAAATGTTGATCGATTGATCGTTGGGCAAGATGTAGGGTTGGAGTGTAAAACCACATCGGCATACAATAACTCCGAATGGGAAGACGATAAATTACCAGACAGTTATTATTTACAATGTCAGCATTATATGGCTGTTACTGGATATAAATCTTGGTATATAGCGGTTCTTATCGGAGGACAGAAATTTAAATATAAATTAGTTGAACGTGATGAAGAAATGATAAAAATTATATTTGAACGTGCCGCAGAGTTTTGGAAACACGTTGAAAATAAAACTATGCCATCCGTTAACGGAACTGAAGCATGTACGGCAGCACTAAAAAAATTATTCCCAGAAGGAAATGGTAACTCTATTGAATTGCCGGATACAGCAGATATTTATATTAAACAATATGAGCAAGCCGACTTCGAAGAACGAGCGGCTAAAGAACGAAAAACTGAAGCGCAAAACACACTACAAAATATGCTCGGTGAAAACGAATCTGGCACTATAGCAGGACGTTTGGTTAATTGGAAAACAACAAAAGGAAGATCAACTTTTGATAGTAAAACATTCGGCAAGGCGTATCCGGATTTATGTAAACAGTATACTAACGACGGAGTACCAAGTAGACGTTTTTCAATCAAATAAATTTTAGGGGGATTTTAAAAAATGGCAAGCGTTAGAAACAATTCAGCATTATTAGAAAAAGTAAATAATAAAGTTAGTGCGAAGGAAAACGGAACTCCTGCTAATCTAACAAATATAATGCAAAGCGTTAATATAAAGCAAAAATTTGAACAGGTATTAGGTAAACGTGCAAACGGATTTATTAGTAGTTTAATTAGCATTGCAAATAGCAATTCGATGCTAAAAGGAGCTAATCCAATGACAGTAATGTCGGCAGGGATGAAAGCAGCTGTTTTAAACCTACCAATCGAACCAAACCTTGGATTTGCTTACATTGTGCCTTATCGCGATAACAAAGCAGGTGTTATAAATGCTCAATTTCAGATGGGGTACAAAGGATTTATACAGCTTGCAATGCGTACTGGGCAGTACAAAACAATTAATGCTTGTGAAGTATACGAGGGAGAAATAGGTCGTATCAATCGTTTTACTGGCGAGTTTGAAGAAGGGGAAAGAACAAGCGATAAGGTTATTGGTTATTTAGCTTATTTCAAATTAGTTAATGGATTTGAAAAATATTTATATATGACACTCGATGAAGTAAAAAAACATGGATCTAAATACAGTAAAAATTACAACAGTAAAAACAGTTTATGGTCAACTGATTTTCACGCTATGGCAATCAAAACAGTATTAAAACTTTTGCTTAGCAAATATGGGGTATTAAGTATCGATATGCAGACAGGTATGGCAGAAGCTCTGCAAGCAGATGGAGCGATGATCAATGTTGATGATAATGGCAATGAAACGATCGATTACCCAGACACGATAGATGTTGATGGACAAACTGTTGATACTGAAACTGGCGAAATTATGAGCAACGCAGCAGAGAAAACAGACGATGAAATTTTAGACGAATCAGTTAAATAGGGCAGCAACCAAACTGCCCTCGCAAAGAAAATTTAATGTGGTGAGAGGATGAATGGATTTATATTGCTTCACCGCTGTTTACTAGATAAGCCGATCTGGTTGAAATCGACAGTCGAGCAAAAAACAATACTTATCACACTCCTCATGATGGCGAGCCACAAAGAAAATGATTGGGAGTGGAATTGTAAAAAATTCAAAGTTATTCCAGGTCAATTTGTTACAAGTTTAGATAGTATTGTGACTCGTTGCGGAAGTGGGATAACAACACAGAATGTTAGGACTGCTCTAAAGCGTTTTGAAAAACTCGATTTTTTAACAAACGAATCAACAAAGCAAGGAAGGCTTATAACTATAGTAAATTGGCGGACTTATCAAGTAGAAAATGATACACCTAACAAAGAAGGTAACAAAGAGCTAACAAACGACCAACAAAGAGCTAACAAAGAGCTAACACCTATCAATAATGTAATAACTAAACAATGTAATAATTTAAATAATATATGTGCGCAAAATGATCAAATAATCCCAAATGAGGATGCTGAAACTGGAAAATCAAAAGGCGCTGATTATCCGACAGAGTTCCTAAATTTTTGGAATCAGTATCCAAAAAAGAAAGATAAGGCTAGAGCGTATAGGTGTTGGAGAACGAGGATTAAGGAAAAGCATTTAGCAGAAGAAATGATAGCAGCGGCTAAAAATTATGCAAAAGTGAACGAAGGCACGGATGAACGATATATAAAAAATGCATCGACGTTTTTAGGCCCGGATAAGCCGTTTTTAGAATATGTGTTAGGAAGTGATGTCTTTGAAAACAGTAACATCGGCAAACACGGCGATAATGGCCGCGATAGAAAGGGTAAAACAGGCACAAGAGCAGGCTCAAAAAGGGAAACTGACTGGAATAATGAGCCGGATGGACTCTAATAGAGTAACCGTAGATGAATTAGAGCGTTGTGGAATATACAAGCGGTTTCAAAACATTACGCTTGAATCAATACATAAACATGGACTTCCGGACGGATACAATGACATTTATCAGCAAGTTTGTGATTATGCCAACGATCTAGACAACAACATAGAGCAAGGAATTGGCATCCTTATGAAAGGTGGCGTAGGGACCCTTAAAACTACGCTTGCAATTGCGGTGCTTCGTTATCAGCTTGATCGTGGAAAGTTTGGAATGTTCGTGCCAATGTGCAGTTTGATTGATAACCTGTTCACTATGCAAAAGTTAAATAAGGAAGAGTGGGCGCGATACGAAATCAGAATACGGACAACACCGATACTTGTACTCGATGACCTTGGCGGTGAAAACACAGATCAAAGCTGGATTACTTCAAAAGTAGATTCGATAATTACTGACCGATACAACAGACAAAGACCGATTATCGTTACAACAAATCTAAACACAGAAGAGTTGAAAGGAACCTATTCTGGGCGTATATACGACAGGCTAAAAAGCACATCAAAAGTAATTACGTTGAGGGGAGAATCGCAAAGAAAGGCGGTGTAAGCTGATGAAACGATATGAACTATGTCTTGAAGTTGAAGAATTAAAAAATGAGTACATAGTAACGTTTCCTTGGGATGAAAAGCGTATTTTTACTAAAAGACAGTTCGAGAAAAATTTTAAAATTGCTAGACCTGCAGATCCATGGAATGAGTTATCGAAAAATATTAAAAATTTCATTGATGATTATTTAAACGATGATATGAGCTGGGTTAATGATTTACGTATCACGAGAGGTATTCTATTGCATGTTGGCGTTTATATCCCAAGAGGAATTAATTCTTTTGGAAAATTTGATCGGTTTATGAAAATAAATGAAAAATTTGCACGAGGTAAAAGGTTGGTGGCGTTTTGATGAAACAACGATACACAGCCTACGATCTCAATCACAAGCAAGTTAACGATTGCAGTAAACTTCGTAGGATTATGAGCCGGCCGGACACATTCAAAAACAGGCGCAAGGCGGATAAATTGCGGAAAAGGTTGGGGATAGCGTGATGGATACAGAAGAATATCAAAAATTAGCCATGAGGACAGCTAGTGAAAAATGTTATGACTTGTCAAATGTCGGCTTAGGATTAGCTGGTGAGAGTGGAGAAGTTGCAGATTTAATAAAAAAACACCTGCATCAAGGTCATGATTTAGACAAAGATCAATTAATAAAAGAACTTGGAGATATATGCTGGTATATTGCATTGTGCTGCGAGTTGATGGGAATGAAGCTCGAAGACGTTTTGATTGGTAACGTTGAGAAGTTGAAAAAACGATATCCAAATGGATTTAATTTTACAGATAGCGTAAATAGAAAATATTAAAGAGGTTCTTTTAAATCGTCCTAGAGCAAGTCAAATACTTGAGTGGGATAGATAGGTTAGGTAAGCTCGAAAAAATCAAGCAGGCGAAGATTGAGCGGACTTTAGAGCGAATTTATGCGGAGAAAGTGAGGGGTAAATGATGGAATGTCCATATTGTAGCTGTGAATTAATATATGATGATTATTTTGGTCGTGTTGCATCACATCAAGATGGAAAGGTGTACGGAGATATTTACAAATGCAATAACGAAGAATGCGAAATGTATCAACAAAGTTTTTACACATACAGGGATAGACCAGATGAGTTGCATGAAGGGTATCCTTGTTGAAAGGCTGGTGCCAGCAATGTCAAAAGTACAAGCAATCAACAACTTAAGGATTATTTTGATAGAGCATTAGGGGTGAGGACATGACCGAATGCGATACATGCGAAAGATGGCGTAGCCACGGCGGTACTTGCGACGGTGATAGGGTAAGATACCGACAAGGTGAGGGTTGTCTAGGCTATCGTGAAGACCCACGTGGAGAGAAGAAATATCGCAATGCGATAGCAATATACATACCGCCAGACGATCGCATACCCAATAAAGGCGAAGAAACAGAAAGTGAATATCAGACAGACGTAGGCTACAGATATCTGACAATCACAAGAATCATACGTGTTAAACGGTACGAAAAAGAAGTTGGGGCATTAATAATGCATGTAGATGCCTGCTACTGGAGCAACGTAACAGAAGCGGTTTACAACAGAAAATTAGAAAAAGCTCTGATAGAGCAGACGAAAAGTAAAGATAAAAAAATTGTCGTGTTTAATAAGCGCGGCAAGGATAAAAAGAAGTGGTAAACCATTTCCCTGATGTCGGGAAATATAGGGGGTGAGGGTATGAATTTTATTGACTTGTTCGCAGGAATTGGCGGTTTTAGGCTTGGCATGGAAAGAGCAGGTCATAAATGCATCGGTTTCTGCGAAATAGACAAATATGCACGAAAAACATATAAAGCAAATTTCAATACAGAAGGGGAGTGGGAAAGACATGATATCAGAAGCGTTACAGATGACGATGTTCGAAGAATCGGAAATACAGACATTATCTGCGGAGGATTTCCATGCCAGGCTTTTTCAATTGCTGGCAAACGAAAAGGATTCGAAGATACTAGAGGAACTCTCTTCTTTGAAATTATGCGCTTCGCATCTATACTCGGACCTAAATATTTATTCCTTGAAAATGTCGGAGGACTCCTTAATCACAATGGGGGGGATACGTTCGAGACCATCCTTAGAGCCTTGGATGACATCGGGTATGATGCGGAATGGCAGGTGTGTAACTCTAAAAATTTCGGAGTGCCACAAAACCGCGAAAGAGTGTTCATTGTCGGACATCTTAGAGGAGCAAGTACCAGAAAAGTATTTCCTATCGGAGGAACAAACGGAAAAGCTATTAAGATCATTGGAAAATTAGATGGAAAGTTTAGATCAAGAAATGATGTTTTAAACATAAATGGAATTTCCACTTGCCTAGATACCGCACAGGGCGGAGGGCACCAGCCTAAAGTAATGGTTGTGCCGGTATTAACCCCGGACCGGTTAGAAAAAAGACAAAACGGCAGACGATTTAAAAACCCGGGCGAACCAATGCTTACATTGACCGGTCAAGACAGACACGGAGTAGCAATATTGCAAAGACCGCGAGGAAACAACAAAGGCGGTATACATGACACAGCACCGACCGTGTCATCACATAGCTATCATGAGAACAATTATTTGCTTAATAATGCGAGAATACGAAAATTGATACCGCTTGAGTGTTTTAGGCTGCAAGGGTTTCCCGATGAACATTATCACAGAGCGAAAGAAGCAGGAATTAGCGATAGTCAGCTATACAAGCAAGCCGGTAACAGCGTAACAGTAAACGTAATATATGAGATCGGAAATAGGTTAGGGGTAAAGGGGTGATAACGGTGACTAAAATAAAATTATTCAATGACAATTTTCAAAATTATAAATCGTATGGCATTCCAGCAAAGGCACAATTAGTAATAGCAGATATTCCGTATAATCTAGGAAATAACGCTTACGGCTCTAATCCTAGCTGGTATGTTGGCGGTGACAATAAAAACGGCGAGAGCGATAAAGCGGGTAAATCATTCTTTAATACTGATAATAACTTCAATATCGCAGAATACTTTCATTTTTGCAGCAAGTTATTAAAAAAAGAGCCAAAAGAAAAAGGGAAAGCACCAGCAATGATTGTATTTTGTTCCTTTCAGCAAATACCCTTCGTAATTCAGTATGGAGAAAAACACGGATTTAGTAAGAGTTATCCATTATTTTTTATCAAGAACTATTCAGCGCAAGTTCTAAAAGCGAATATGAAAATCGTTGGAGCTACAGAGCATGCAGTTGTACTATATCGCGATAAGTTGCCGAAATTTAATAACGGTAAAACCGATACGACAAAAGGTAAAATGATTTTCAATTGGTTTGACTGGAAAAGAGATAATTCGAAGATTTATCCTAAAATACATCCAACTCAAAAGCCTGTTAGTTTATTAAAGCAACTCATTGAGATCTTTACAGATGAAGGCGATACGGTTATAGACCCTGTAGCTGGTAGCGGAACAACATTAAGAGCGTGCGGAGAACTTGGTCGCAATTGTTACGGATTTGAAGTTGATAAGAATTTTTATCGTGATGCTACCGATAAGATGCTTAATTACGAAAAAGAAGCTGCTTTATTTTAACAGCGTATGCGAAGAAAGTAGGGTGATAACGTGAGTAGATTAAAACCGTGTCCGTTTTGTTTAGGGCAAGTAAAAATAGATGAAAACAAAGCATATGGAATTAGCTATATCTTATGCGAGTGTGGTGCGTGTGTTAGCTTTAGAGGTTTTGAAGATAAATCGGATACTGTGAAGAAGTGGAATACAAGAAAAAGCGAGGTAAAAGATGCAGAACGCTGAAAAATATTTTGTTAAGTATAAAGGTGCTGGATTAACCGAAGCCGCAAAAATCATCTTAACAGAAAAGCTGTATGAAAATGAGAATTCTTATAATTACAATCTGTCAAAAGAAATTATTGAAGAAGATATCAATCGAGATTATGAGATTATTTTTCTTGTTCACCGAAAATTTGGCTATACCGGAGTTTGTATTGTAGATGATGTTTATTATAAATCATTTGATGAAACAAGATTTTTAAGCAAAGACATTGAGAACATTGTTAATGAAAAAATGAAATTTTTATCGTGTTATATCAAAGAAAAATATAGACGACTTGGACTAGGATATCTTTTATTATCCCGTATAGATAAAGATAATGTTTTTGCTAGGGAAGGGATATATAAAAGCGTAAGCATAAGTTTTTGGAAGAGAAATGGTATAAATGTTTTTTCGTTTGACACAAACACTTTTATTTAAAGAAAAAGCGAGGTAAAGGGAAATTAGTAGACAACGCTCAATGTGCTGCTACAGATGTGACAAGTGCGGAAACTTGTACCGCGTAGGCGAAAAGCATGAATGTATAGATAAAAAAATAAAAAGATTGAGAGGTAAAAGCATGGATAGTAAAATGACAGAATGCCCGCACTGTGGGCATGACAAGTATTATACAAAAGCGCGTATAAGTGGGGTTGTATACTATAAAGAAAGATTTGATGGAGAAGAAGTAGACAACTTCGATGTGTATGACGGAACTTCTACAAAGCTAATTAGCAAATATGCTTATTGTGACAATTGTGGAAAGAAATTATTTAAAGTGAGTGATCAAAATGGATAACAAAGGCGCACTAGAATGGCTACAACGCGAATTAAATCATCAAAAATATGATCAAGACTTTGCAAAATCAAATCGCTATAAATACCTCATAGATAAATATCAAGTCGTTATAGATGCATTGACGATAGCGGTAGATGCGGTGAAAAAGCAAGATAAAATAGACGATTTTATAGACAATGTAGAAATTGAAGCTAAATTATTGGACGGCATTTACGACAAGAGCAGTAGTGCACAGATGGCTGTGCTTCATCTTTATAGTGCAATTGCGATGTTTGAGAAAAATTGATTGGGGTGAGTAGATGGACAATCAAATGTCGTTTTGGGAAAAGGTTAAAACCTGTTATTACTATTTAACAAAAAAAGAAGTGCAGATATGTTGTACATCGTGTTCCTGCTGCGGTTCTCCGTACGTTAAGCACAGTAACGCTAAAATACATTATGACTATAAAAATAGTTGCTATGTCTACACATCTAATTATGAATGTACTGTATGTAGAGCAAAAGCTAGCAACACGGAGATCTGGAAAAAGAACGTATATGTGCCAGACAAAAACAGTTTTAGGATACCTAGACATGATAATTTTCCTAGCGAAGTCAAAGAGCAAATCATGAATACGTTTGTAGGGAGGCGGTCAGTGTGAAAATAAAAGAAGAATTGCGATTGATTAAAGATAAATGCCCGAATATGTGGCTTTATCTAATTGAACACAAATGCCCTAACTTGTTTATTAAAGATAGTTTTGATATTGGATTTTGCAAAAAAGACAGTTTTGATGAATGTGCGGAGTGCTGGATTAAAGCGTTAGAAGGTGAGAAACGATGATAAGAGATCATGAACTAGAATATGGAATTGCAAGTCTCGAAGCACGGACAGATTTAGAACAAACAACGCTATCACAAAAAGCACTAAAAGAAATCCTATCATACTTAAAAGAATTGAAAAATTTCAGAGACAGACCAACAATGAAATACAGTGATGAAAAGGTAGAAAAGTTGATTAATTATTTATCAACAACAGATGTTTGTCCTAATTCAGCAAATCTAGTAGATGTACTGCTTTGCTATAGAGAAAGTAAAGCTAGCACATGTAAGGACTGTTGGAAACACGCATTGGCAGGTGAAAATAAATGAACTATGTAATACCGCAGACACGCGAAGAAGCAGTAGACATATATCAGAAAACAATAGCTGCCTATTTTGCAGATAAAGACTATATGACTAGAACTAAATACGATATGTTTATCGGTGCGCTGTGTGGGTGTAGTGATGAAGAGTTTGCAGAGCACACAAATTTTAACACAATTATTGATTGCTGTGATTGCCCATATTTTAATCATGAAGACTATTATTGCAGTAATATTACCTGCAATGAAAGTACTAATGAAATATTCAGCAGGCGTTGGAATGAATAGGAGCGTGGTAACATGCAAAGACCTGACATAGAAAAACTGAAAGACACATCTATTGACGAAATAGGGCGTATCGGAGCGGAACAGCACATCAAAGAGTTGATAGAGTACATAGAGCGATTGGAAGAAGAACAGCGGATATTGCTTGCAAATTTTAGAACATTATCAAAGAATCATCAAAAGCTAATTAATCAGTGCGTAGGGAGGAAACAACATGCGTGAGATAAAGTTCAGGGGTAAACGACTAGATAATGGTGAGTGGGTATATGGATATCTAGTAAAAATGTTTGGTCAAATATGCATTATGGACCTCAACGACGAGAACGCCGTTTATCCTGTTAATCCAAAAACAGTAGGGCAACACACAGGATTAAAGGACAAGCACGGTAAGGATATTTACGAGGGTGATATTGTAGCGTTTACAGAATATCCGGGTGATAATTATTATGCAGAGATATGTAAATCAGAACAAGCACCGTTGAATTGGCTTTACGGATATATAAAGAAACCTAATTCTAAAGTTATGGGTATTTCGAATGGTATTTACTACAGTTTACGAGATATAGGAGAATTGGGGGAAGTAGAAATTATCGGTAATATTTACGAAAATCCAGAGTTGGTGGAGGGACAAGCATGAATAAAGTAATCCTAGTCGGTCGCCTAGCACGTGATCCAGAAGTACGTTATACGCAAAGTGGAAAAGCAAATGCTACATTCAGTCTTGCAGTTAGCCGTTACGCTGGTAACGGGCAGAATACAGCTGATTTTATACCCATCGTAGCTTGGGAAAAACTAGCCGAGATTTGCGGGAACAATCTAAGCAAAGGCAGTCAAATCTTGGTTGAAGGGCGTATACAAATTCGCAGTTATGAAACGCAAGACGGACAAAAACGTTATGTGACGGAAGTTATTGCACAGAATATTGAGTTTATGGGTAGTAAAAAGGTAAGTGAGCCTAGTCCGGCTGATGATATGGGTAGCGAAGTATTCCCGGACGAAGAAATACCATTTTAAGGTAATTGAGGGGTGAGGTAATGGGCAAGAGCCAAAGAGATAAAGGTAAACGGGGCGAACAAGAACTTGCTAGACTTTTTCGCGATCACGGTTTCAAAGATGCACACCGCACACAACAATTTTGCGGTCGGGGTGGAGAATCTGCAGATGTGATTGGATTGCCTAATATTCACGTAGAGAGCAAACGCACCGAGAAATTGAGCTTATACGATGCAGTTGCACAAGCGAAAAGTGATGCGAAAGAAGGTAATCTACCTGCTGTATTCCACCGACGTAACAATTGCGAGTGGCTTGTGATAATGCCATTTGATGCGTGGATGGAGATTTACAGAGAGTATCACAGTAGCATGATGCTTGGTAAAAAGACTACAACAATAGCGACAAATTTTTAATTAAAAAGGACGGCTTATTGACCGTCCTATCCGCATTTTTATTAATTTGATGGGGTGAGGTAATTGCTTAAATACAATGCCAAATATATCGAAAAAATATTTTACCAATACGACAAGATTAAACGAGCAGTGCATGAAGCCAAGAATGATCCTGCGAGCTGTAAGAGCGGTGGTAATTCGAGTGGACATGCATTCGTAAGCGATCCGACTGCAAACGTCGCTATAAAGACGATAACGCCAATCAGGGCGGTTATCATAAACATTACAAAGCAGGAACAAATGAAAATCATGGAGCCAGAGAAGTGGCTGCAGGTCGTCGATTATACATATGAGTATTTTTGCAATAAGAAGACGGGCAAGGTTACATATGATGTGATTACAAGAAAATATCGAAAGGGAGAGGATTATAGAGAGATATCTATGAGCGTTGGGATTGGACAGACTACTTGCTTTATGTACGTTAGAGAAGCTAATCAATATGCTAGTCTGTGTGCTGTTGGTTTGGATTTAATGACACCTTTTAATATTTAGATAAAACTGCTATTGAGTGCGTAAAAGCGTGCTTAGTAGCAGTTTTATTTTTGTTTAAATTATTTTGAAAAAAGTGTTGACATTCATAATTTGAAATGATATACTTAAATCAAGATAAAGAACAGAACGAAAGGAGCGAATTAAAATGACTAAAGAAACACTTTCGAAAGAAATTAACTGCAAAGCCAATATTTGCCGCCAGATATCAACCGATTTTCAATTAGAACTCAAAGTTGGTGATATTTACGACAATCAAGGCAAAGCTGAATCTTGGACAATTGAAGGTGAATTCACAGTTGAAACTTTAAGAAAATATAATTACGCTTTCTTTTGTAACAACGTTCCTTGTCACAAAGTTGACTACGAAAATGAAGAAGAATGTGAAGTTCTTGGCTGTGAAGACTGTGAAAAAGAAGATGAAGTTTTAGTACCTGCTTCAACAAAAATGAGAATTACATACGTATCAACTGATCTTGATGCGGAAGAAATGGGATTTTATCAAGTTGATTTAGAATTAATTTAATAAATACAGCAAGGCGGGAGAAATCCCGCTTTAGAGGTGTTTGTATGGAGGAAATCAAAACGAAAAAGTGTACGGGATGTGGTAAAGAATTACCTATCTCTGAATTTCATAAATGCAAGGCCACGAAAGATGGTTTGCAATATCATTGTAAACATTGCGTTAGAATAACAACGCGGGAATATCGCCATAGTCATCCAGAAAAGACTAGACAATTTAACGAAACGGCATACTTAAGACGCAACCACATGATTGTAGAAGATCTAGCATTATTGCCTAGGAAAGAAAAAGAATGTACACAATGCAAGAGAGTTTTACCGCTTGGAGAGTTTTATAAAAATCGTAGCACTCGTGATGGATTATTAACTAAATGTAAAAAATGCATAAACGACAATGATCGTGCTTATCGTCAAGCTAATCTCAAAAGCGTTAGAGAACATGAACGTGAGAGCAGAAAAAACAGAAAGAAACATACATTCTCTAATTTTTTAAAAGAAAAACGTTCCGAAATGGGTTTTACACAAAAAGAAATGGCCAACTATTTAGGAATGACAAGTCGTTCAAATTATTCAAGATATGAGCAAGAAGATTGCAAAAGTATGAATAACGATACTATTAAGTTATTTTCTAGAAAATTACATGTTAGATTTATAAAAATTGTCAATATGCTTGAATTTAGACATAAAAGTTTAATCAATAAAAGATTCGGTCGATTGAAAGTTGTCGATTTTTATAAAACAGAAAACGGCGCATCTTTTTATTTATGCAAATGCGAATGCGGAAATGAAAAAATTATTAGAGGAAATCATCTAATAAACGGTTCTGTGATCTCGTGTGGATGCGCAAATAAAGAAAATCGGGAAAATCTTAAAAACTTAGCAAAGAAAAATTATAAGGACGGAACTTCTGTTGCTATGATTAAATCTAATAAAATACCAACAAGCAACACGAGCGGGGTAAAAGGCGTGAGTTGGAGTAAACAATATAAAAAATGGCGTGCATATATAATTTTTAAGGGGAAGCAGATTGAACTTGGACGATATGAAAATATTGATGACGCAGCTACTGCGCGAAAAGATGCAGAAGAAAAATATTTCAAAGCGATATTGGAGGATAAAAATGAATAAAACAACTTGGGGAGGACATCGTGAAGGTGCAGGAGCAAAAAAGAAAGCACCCGACGATGCAAAACGCAGAAATATATTAATGACCGATGATGAATATGAAAAAGTGAAAAGTTTATTAGACGAATTAAGAAATGCAAATAAATGATAACATTCTCATTATATTTCGGTAATCATGACCCGTTTTTATATGCTATAATAAGAAAAATTGAATAATAACGCTTAACAAAGTCGTACAGAAATGTGCGGCTTTTTCTATTATTAGACAGTCGTATGCGGTAGGTTCCCTCCTTGCCTACCGTGTATTTCTGTAATAAAAGTTAGGTGCTAAAACAGCACCTTGCAAAAATGCTCATGAGTCTATACATGTCAAGGAGTTGCAGGTTTTCACTATGTAAACGCTTTATATAATACTAAGTTTAGTGCCTTGAATTCGCAATTAGGGTGTGACTATGAATGCTGACTTAATAGATTATCTACAAAACAATTCGAATGTTGTTTCTGTGAATGTAATAATCTCGAGAGAAACAACGAAAAACGGTTCGCAGTATATTCATATAAATGCAGGCGATAAGGTGCTATATGAATTTTGGCATAATCCTAATAAGCAAGATGACAATGAAAAACCTAAGAGCATGGGTGGTAAAAAGCCGTATTTGATGCTCATGGTTCAAGAGATTGAAAAGTTGCGCAGTGCTGGTGTTAAAAATACAGAAGAATTGATAGGATTCATTGCCTGTTTAGGTCAAAATGTTGAATGGAATACCGGTAAATTGATTCATAAGCGGAGTAAAAAGCCGCTTAGATATAAAGAGTTGCGAAATATGTTTCAGTGCGGTAAGCGCAAACTGGATAGGGTTTTAGGTGACTTGAAAAGTAATGGCCTTCTTGTAAATACGCAGGGAGGTTATTTTATTTCAAGCGATTTAATTAAAAAAGGGAAAATGAAGTAATAGGAGGTAATTTTATGTTGTTGATTTTATCAGTTTTATTTTTAATTTTAAATATAAACGCGTTGAGAAACGGAACTTTTTTAGGAAAGATATTCAAAGGATTTTACGTTAAAGATTTAGAATTTAGAATAAATTCATTGGATGGTAAATATGTCAGCGATAAAGAAAGAACAGAGAATAATATTTGTTTAATATTAGTTTCGCTGATTTCAATAGTGGGATTGATAATCGAATTAATTTTATTTGCGAATCTGTGGGAGTATGATTATTTAAAATATCCGACAATGATTTGCATTTTATTAACTTTTGCACCGTTGGCAAAGAAGAGTAGTTCAAGTGTTGATAACAAAGAAGAATTAATTGTTTTAAAGGCTAAACAACAAGATAAGATTAAAAATCCGCATACTTTATATGGCGTTACAAGTGCTGTAGTTCATATTTGTTATTATATTTATGCTATTTATATTTTGTGCGGGGCTTGATTGGAATATAGACAGAATTAAACATTTAGCATCATTCGGGGTGCTTTTTTAATGCGTAAAAGTAGGTGGTGATCATGTAATGGCAAAGGGTAAATATGAACAATGGCTTACAGAAGAAGGCTTAATTAAAATTCAAGGTTGGGCACATGATGGTTTAACGGATGAACAGATAGCCACAAACATGGGAATTAAACGTCAAACTTTATATGAATGGATAAAGAAATATCCTGTCATATCTGACACCTTAAAAAAAGGCAAGGAGATTGTTGATCGTCAAGTTGAAAATGCACTACTACAAAAGGCTTTAGGTTTCAAAGAAATAGTGACAAGAGCTATTAAAGTAAAGGAAGTACTGTATGACAATGGCAAGCGTATTAGCGAAAAAGAACACATTGAATATGCAGATGATGAAGTTTTTGTTCCCCCTGAAACTACAGCGCAAATATTTTGGCTTAAGAATCGTAAGCCTGATGTATGGCGTGATAAGAAAGATGTTGCTATGTCGGGTGAAATTAATAATCCTTACGCTGGACTTACAACAGATGAGTTAAAAAAATTGGTTCGTGGTAATGATGGATGATAAATTGATTAAACTTGGCGCTAAGATAGAACTTGCTAAACGTGAGTTCTTTTTTTATTGCAGTCTAAAAGCACCTGATTTTTATAAATCCGATCGTAGGTTTTTAACTGACTTATGTAGTGAATTTCAATCGTTTTATGAATCAGATGACGAAGTTCTTATTATCAACGAACCACCGCGACATGGGAAGTCGAGAACGGCAGGTTTGTTGGTTGAATGGGTTCTTGGTAAAAACAAGAACGAAAAAATAATGACAGGATCATACAATGAAACACTGTCAACAATGTTTTCGAAAAATGTACGAAATAGTATCCAAGAAGCCAAGGCAGATATATACAAGCCTGTTTATTCTGATGTCTTTCCGGATGTGAGAATTAAACAAGGTGACGGCGCTATGAATTTGTGGAGCTTAGAGGGTGGATACAACAATTACTTAGCAACCTCTCCAACTGGCACTGCAACAGGCTTTGGCTGTACGTTGATGATTATTGATGATTTAATTAAAAACGCAGAAGAGGCAAACAATGAAGCCGTCAAAGAAAAGCATTGGCTTTGGTTCACGAATACAATGCTTTCACGCCTTGAAGAAGGTGGCAAGATTATTATTATTATGACTCGGTGGGCCAGTGACGACCTTGCAGGTAGAGCCTTAGAACATTATCAATCGGAAGGGAAGAAAGTTCGTCACATAAGTATGAAAGCCGTTCAAGATGATGGAACAATGTTGTGTGAACAAATCCTGTCACATCGTAGTTGTGAATCAAAAAAGAAAGCTATGGGGCTTGACGTATGGTCTGCTAACTATCAACAAGAACCGATTGATTTAAAAGGGTGCTTATATACTTCATTTAAAACTTATGAAGGAACACTACCACAATTTAAGTACATAAGAAATTATACGGATACAGCAGATGAGGGAGCAGATTATTTATGCTCAATCAATTATGGTGTTACGTTTTCCGACGATGCTTATATTCTTGACATTATTTATACTAAAGAACCTATGGAAGTTACCGAACCGTTACTTGCGAAAATGTTATTCAAAGATAGAGTGAATCGATCTGATATTGAATCTAATAACGGCGGACGTGGATACGCTCGTTCTGTGGAAAGAATATTAAAAAATGAATTAAAAAGCAATCATACCGTATTCAGGTGGTTTCATCAATCAAAAAATAAGATTGCAAGAATATTGTCTAATTCGACGTGGGTTATGGAACATATATATTATCCTGCCGACTGGAAAAATCGCTGGCCGGAGTATTATAAAGCAATGTCTACTTACCAACGGGAAGGTAAAAACAAGCATGATGATGCGCCAGATGCAACAACAGGTATAGCCGAAAAGATTGTTGGTGGCAATTCAATTAGTTTTGATTAAAAAGAAGGTGATACATTGTTATTTGAACAAAATTTAGATTCGCAAGTGATTGACCTAAAACTTAAAGCTAACGCACCTGCTACGAAAGAGCAGATAGTTAACATTGAAATAAATGAGTTTATATGTTCAAAAAAATATCAAGAAATGATAGCAGCTGATTGTTATTATTCAAACGAAAACGATATTTTAAAACAGCGCAGGAAAACGATTGGGGAGAATGGGCAATTAACTGAAGCCGAGAATGTAGCTGACAATAGATTGACACATGATTTCTTTTCCACAATAGTCGACCAAAAGGTTCAGTATCTGCTAGGAAAGCAGTGGAGTATAGATTCGAAAGATAAAAACTACGATGATAAGATAACCGAGTTGTTTAACGAAGAATTCCAAACTATGATGCGGCGCGTAGCTAAAGATGCTATAAAAAAAGGCATAGGTTGGATATTTGTTGTACCTAATGAAAAACAACACCTTAAATTCAAAAGAATAGATCCTGTGAATGTAATACCGCTTTGGACAGATAACGATCATACGGAATTACAGGCGGTTATTTACTTTTACGAAACCGTTTATTACGAGGGAACTGCAAAAGGGATCAAACGGTACGCACAGTACTGGGAAAAGTCCGGCGTGACATCTTTCGAGAGTAATGGTTTTAGCTATATCCAGCAAGATTCCGGAGTACCAATGCTTGTGAGTGGAGGAGAAGAAAAAGCCTACAATTGGGAGCGAATACCGTTCATTCCTCTTCGATATAACGACGAAGAAATTAGCCTGTTACGTAAGATTAAGAGACTAATTGACGATTACGACAAGCAGACAAGCAGGAATAGCAACCTTTTAGAAGATGAAACAAATAAAATTACTGTTCTGAAAAACTATGATGGGCAAGGTTTAGACGAATTTAGGGAAAATTTAAAGAAATATCGTGCAGTCAAAGTGAGTGGTGATGGCGGAGTTGATGCTCTTGACGGAACGGCAGATGTCACTAATGCTGATGCGCATTTAGACAGGACAAAAAAAGATATCTATACGTTTGGTAGGGCTGTCGACACAAATGTCGATTTTGGGGCAAATGCAAGCGCAGAAGCAAGGCAATATCAATATGCTTTACTGGATATGGATTGCAACACATTAGAGCAAGGTTGCCATAGTTTTTTACATAATTTAATTTGGTTTATTAATGCGTATTATGTTTTGCCGGATACAGAAGTTGAATTTGTTTTCAATAGAGATATTCTTGTAAATGAAATGAATGCAATTGAAATGTGTGTTAAAGCGCAGTCAATACATGGTGTTAGCCGAAAAACCATAGTTAGTAATTTTCCTTGGGTACGAGATGTTGACATGGAACTTAAGGAATACGATAAAGAAACTGCTGAATACAAGAATGATAATAGTAACGATCCTTTTAGTCAAAACAAAGAAGGTGAGAATTCCGATGAGTAGAGTAAAAGAACTTGAAGATATGATATGTAAAACATTTTTATCTGGCGATAGGAGTTTTGCGATTTGTGGGATTCTAAAGTTGTTAGGGGACATTAAAACGGTTGAATGTTGCGATTGCCCCATGAAAGTTCTTTGTGATGAAGCTGAAAAAATAGCGGGAATTGGCGCTTATGCAAAACGATAGCTACTGGCAAGATCGCGCTGAACAACTTGTGTTTGATGCTGAAAAAATAGAAGCTAACTACGAGGTAGAACTTAAAAAGCAATATTCTTTAGTAACGCAAAAGCTTATCAATGAAATAAATAGTTTCTTTGCCGTTTATGATTTAACCGATCCTTACGACATGTACAAGCTCCTTGATCGCGACGAATTAAAAGAAATTCGTAATTTTGCGATAGAGGAATACAAACTTGCTCAACGTAAAGATTTTAAAGTGTTTTGCAAAAAGATCGGCAATACATCGAGATTAGCGCGTATGGAAGCGTTGTTATTCCATCTATCTGCCGAATTAGAAATACTGTATCAAGATAAAGTAGATCAAATGACTGCTGATATGTCAGAAGTTTACGAGCAGACATATTATAAGAGTATTTTTAATGTGCAGCAGGGCGTTGGTTTTGGACTGGCATTTGATAAGATTAATCAAAAATTAGTTGATAAAGCTGTAAAGCAACAATGGCTAGGAGAAAATTATTCTGATCGTATTTGGAACGATAAGGATAAGTTAATTAAAGCTTTACAACAGGAAATACCGCAAGGGATCATCATGGGTGAGAACCCCAAAAAAGTTGCTAGTCGTATACAAAAACGTATGGAAACTAGTCGGCATAATGCAGAAGCTCTTGCAAGAACCGAGTACTTACATATTGAAAATGAAGCGAGTTTTGACGGTATGAAAGCAAGCTCGATAGTTAAATCATATGATTTTTTAGCTACACTCGACCTTAAAACCTCGTCAATTTGCAGACAAATGGATAAGAAGACGTTTCAATTAACAGAAAAGAAAACGGGGATTAATTTTCCTCCGTTACATACGAGGTGCAGAAGCACGACGATACCACGTTTCGACGATTTAGGCGGTACAAGGATTGCGCGTGGAATAGACGGAAAAAATTACTATGTGCCTAGCGATATGAAGTATGAAGATTGGTATAAAAAATATGTAGGGGATGATAAAAAATGATTGAGATTAGCAAGGATGATTTTTTTGTATATTCGCCAGAATGTGAAAATCCTATATGGTTTAATGATTTATTAGAAAGAGAACCGGTACTCAATGAAAAATTTAAAGAGTATTTATGTGATGGGTCAATAAAACGTGGTGATTATATTATTAAATCGTTACAATACGGAAATGTTGTCAATGTTAGGCGCAAGGAAGAATTTAAAGAACAATATGTAATAAAAGAAGACAAGCAGAAATATAAGCCTTTATTAAGCTCGATTAAAATAGAGCATAACGAACGATTAACACGTGTTTATATTAATGATATTGAAGTTATGGACGTACAAAAGATAAAATTTGAACGTGATATCAAAGGTGATAATTTAGCTCACTTAACAATTGAGATAGTTGCGTAATATGCCGTAGGTAGCGATTCCTGCGGCATATTTTATTTAGACTCTTAAGCGGCACTGACCGCTATAAAAAAGTATGAAGGAGTATGAACACATGGACATTTTAGAAATGGTTAAGAAGTACAAAATTGGACAGGAAGGAGAGGATAAAGAAGGATTTAACGCAGTTTTTCGCGAGTCATTTAAGCATAAGACTGAAATTGCAGGTAAGGACACAAAGATTGAAACTCTGACTACGCAGCTTAACACAGCGAACACTAAAATTAGTGAGTTGTCAGAAGCAGTGAAAAAATTTGACGGTGTAGATGTTGAAGGACTAAAAGGTGAGATTACTACATTAAAAGAAAAGTATGACACTGATTTAGCGAAAACAAAATTATCTAATGCAATTGAAATCGAACTCATGAAAAACAATGCAAAAAACAGTAAGGCTGTTAAGGCCCTACTAGACTTAGAAACTGTGAAAATTGACGGTGAGTCTGTTTTAGGATTAAAAGAGCAGTTAGACAAGCTCAAAGAATCAGATGCTTATTTATTCGAAAGCGGAGAAGGCAAGCCAAGAGGGTTTGTTCAAACTGATCCAAATGCTAATCCACCTACGACAGATATCACAAAAGAACAGTTTTCAAAAATGACTTATCTTGAAAAAGTAAAGATTTATCAAGAACAACCGGAAGTATATAAAATATTAAATCAGGAGTGATGAATAAATGGCAGATTTACAAACTTTTATGGGATTCCCATACGTACCAGAGATTTTTGACAAGATGTGGTTAGGATATCAGGATCCCGTACTGACAGCAATGTTGGATAGTGGTGCATTGGTTGCGGATTCTCATATCGCAAGCCTTATTGCGGAAGAAGGATTGACTTATACAACACGTTTCGATGATAAACTAACTGGAACACCAGGCAATTACGACGGTGGTACAGATGTTCCGTTAGAAAGTACGACAGCAAGCTTTATGACTGGGGTAGTTTATGGACGTACGCAAGGCTGGACAGAAAGAGATTTCAAAGCTGTTATTAGTGGGCATGATCCTTTTCCTGTTATTTCGGGGCAAATCGGGAAGTTCTGGAAAGATTATCGGCAAGCATTGATGATTAAAATTTTAGGAGCTATTAAAGAAGTAACTGGAACAGGGAAATTCGCTAGTTGGAGCAATCATATTGTGAATGATGCCGCAACGGCAGAAGGTGGAACAGCTAGATTAATTAACGCTACGGATCTTAACAACTTGGCAACGGCAGCACTTGGCGACAATAAATCTAAATTTAAATTAGCGGTTATGCATAGTTCGGTAGCAAAGACTTTAGAGAATTTGCAAGTATTGGAGTACTGGAAACAAACTGATGCTAACGGCGTACAACGTCCTACAGGGATTGCAAGCGCGAATGGTTATACCGTAGTGATTGATGATGGCGTTCCGGTGGTAGCAAATGAAACAACAGATTTAAACGAATATACTACTTATTTATTGGGTGAAGGCGTATTGAGATATGCTGCATATAATCTTGGTAAAAAGACTAGTGGTGTACAACGTGATGAAGTTACAAACGGCGGTCAAGAAACATTAGTTACTCGTATTCGTGAAACAATTCATCCTAACGGATTCTCTTATAAAATTCCGGCCACAACTACGCTTAGTCCTACTGATGCGCAATTAGCTAACAAAGCACAATGGTCACTAGCTGTAGATCCAAAACTTATCCCAATTGCTATGCTTACGACAAATGGCTGATGTTGAATTAGTAACAGCTGAAAAAGTACTGCCGATCGTTAAAGCTTTGTTAAACATAACAGATGCTACAAAAGACGATCTTTTAAATATGCTTATTGAAGAAATGATTACGAGGGTGGAGCATTATATCAATGATTCTCCACCTCTTGCCCTCAAATACGCAATCGCACGTCTTTGTGTATCTGCCTATAAAAATGATTTTGACGATAACGGCGGCAGGGGAGTAAGCCAAATAACAGAAGATGATCGCACTGTTGTATTTGAAAAAGTTATACAATCAGTCAATGCGGTAATTGCTACGGCGGCTTTGGATATCATGAAGGATCTGCACCGCTATAGGAAGTTGGCAAAATGATGGATTTAGCGATTGGAAAGTACATGAAGATATTCGATACTGATAAAATTGATATTGGTAGGCGACAAGAAATTGTAAATGAAGACGGAAGTACAGGCGAAACGTCGCCGAACGATCCTATTTACGTTGATGTTCCATGTCATTTATCATTTAAAACAATTGATAATCCAGATATTAAAACATTTACTACTAAGCCTAAAATATTGGTAATGAAAATCGAATGTGATTTAAGTGTTGATTTACAAAATAATGACTATGTTACTGCTCGTAAATGCAAAGGATCGACCGTTGTGGCGACTTATCAAGGCAATATCGGTGATCCGGCCGCTGACCAAAATAGAAAATGGTCCATCATGAACATTCGTGAGGATATTTAATTTATGGGAATAGATTTAAGAAATACAATGAAGTATGCGAAAGCAATTGAAGCATCTAGGGATGAGTTTCAAAAATGGTTAAGAGAATTTCTATTAAAAGAAGCTTATCGTGTTATTGCACAAACAAAAGAAAATACAACGACAATTACAGGAGCATTAAGGGCAAACTGGACAATAGGCGATCAAAAAAATAAAGTTTTTAAGGGTAAAGATGGTAAATTTGACTCCAAGGAAACACAAAAAGCGACAATAGAATCAGTTGTAGTAAAAGGCAACGATCTGATTGTTACTGTTGTAAATAATATGGAATATGCATCTTATTACGAATGGGGAACAACTAAAATGGAAGGAAGGTACCCTTTTACTCGTTCCATCGATTCCGTATATAACTCTATGCCGGCCCGTTATCGTCGAGAATTTAAGGCATGGCTAAAAGCGAAAGGGGTTGGATAATGGCTGATGTTGAGATTCATGGGGATACTGTAAAAAGCGCAGTAGGAAAACAGTTGAAAACTATATTTCCTGATATCACTTGGTACAAAGATAGCATTACAATTCCTAAGTATCCAAACTTTTTCGTCAATCAATTACAACTCACGGCCGTTCCAGACACACTCAACAGATGGTGGCTAAACTATCTATTCTCGGTCGAGTATCGACACGCTACAGACGTAACGACAGTGCAAGGATTGAATACGGTGCTGGATGAAATTGCAATGCAACTATTTGCAAACATGGATACGCTAAATGACGTAAAAGTAAGAACAAGCAACTCACGTGCTGAAAAAAGCGAAGGGTTGCTTGTTTTTATATTTAATGTGAAATTGAGAGTTCGTAAAGAAGTTATTGAAGTACTGCAAAACGAATTAGGACTCGACATTACGATAGAAAGCAGGTAATTTCTATGATTAATATTTATAAGGAATTTTCAATCGGATAAGAAAGGAGTGTGATCCTTATCTACAGCAGGCTAATCACCTGCTATTTTTTATGCAAATTATGAGGGAGTTGATTAAATGCCAGGTGGAACGTGGCTTACACAAAATAAAGTAAGACCAGCAGCGTACATTAACTTTTCGCAAGTACCGACACCACTTATTACGGTTGGTGATCGTGGTATTGCAACGATAGCAATGGAGTTGCCTTGGGGCGCAGAAAATTCGCTGATTGAAGTATTATCTTCGGATATGCTCGATGGCGGTAGTCGCAAATTGATTGGATATACTGCATTCGATACGGCGGAAAGCCTTATAGCAAGAGTGATGCTATCAAATTGTTACAAGGTTAAGTTTTTCAAAATCAACAGCGGAAGTGTAAAGGCTTCGGCAGTAGACGACACAACAAAAATAATTGTGACTGCCAAATATGGTGGTACGGCAGGTAATAAAATCACAATTCAGATCGCAGAATCAAAAACAACAGCAGGTCGTTTTACTCTAACGACATTTTGGAATGGATTAGAAGTGGCTTCACAAGTCATAACTGCACTAGCTCAAATTGAAAATAATGATTATGTTACTTTCGATGTAACTGACACAGCCGCAACGCTTGCCGAGATCGCAGGTTTACCGCTTAAAGATGGTGCTAACGGTACTTACAACAAAGATAATTATACGAAGTATTTTGAGCTATTAGAAACTGCAAGATGGCAAACAATGGCGATCGTAAAAGATGCTGAAACAGTTAATCCGCTTGCTGCCGAATTAGTTGAAAACCTACGAGAAAATGAAGGGCGCAAGGTACAATGTGCAATCTACGATGATTCGAAAACGTATGATTACGAAGGGGTTATTCGCTCTGAACAAGGGCTGAATCTTGATAACGATGAAGCGCTGACGGCAGAATTAACCCCTGCACTTGTAGCAGCATTTACAGCAGGTGCAGACTTAACAATGAGCAATACAGGCAGAACGATTGCAAGCCCTGCCGCAATTGGAATCATTAACGAATTTAAAAACTCTGTGATTATAGAAAAAATCAATGAAGGTTGCTTTGTTTTCAGCAAGCGTGATGATGACACGATTCAGTGTGAAAAAGATATTAATACATTCCATACTTTCATCCCAACAAAAGGCTATCAGTTCAGCAAGAACAAAGTTATTCGCGTGATTGATAACATAGCTACCGATATCAATACGACTTGGGATGCTTCGTACAAGGGAAAAGTTGCGAACAACGACAACGGCCGTCAGATTTTTAAAGGTGACGTTATAAATTACATTAAGACTTTGCAGAATATCGGAGCTGTTGACACAAGAGACAAAGACGATGCATTGTACGATATTAATGCTAATTTAACCGTAAAACGCGGTGAAAAAGTCGATGCAGTATATACAAAACTATACGGATTGCCTGTTGTTGATAATATGGAAATCTTGTATATGGACGTAGTCCTTCAAGCTGGTTGAAAAATATAAATTGCAAAAAAGGGAATGCCTGTTTTGGGCGTTCCTTATTTTTATGGAAAGGACTGATTAAATGGCCGCATATTTACAAGCTGGCGATACCGTCAACGGCAAGGAAGGTAGTGTATATGCCACAATTGCCGGAAGGGTTTATAACTGTTTAGAAATTAAAAAACTTGAAGCAAAAGTTGAAAAGCAAAAAACAGACATTCCGGTACTTGGCTATCGTGGAACGCAGACAAAAGCGAAAGGGTATAAAGGGACTGGGAGTGTTACAGCTTACTACGTTTCTTCTGTGATGCGCGATTTGATGCTTCAGTATATGAACACTGGTGTAGACGTTTATTTCACGATGGTTGTAACAAATGAAGATCCAAACAGCACAATTGGTAAGCAAAGAATACAGCTCAATAATTGCAATATTGATAGTGCACTTTTAGCAAAGATCGATATTGAAGCTGATGAACTGGAAGAAGATTATGATTTTACTTTTGATAGTGCTGTTGCTTTAGACGAATTCACAAGACCATCCTATTTTGATAATTAAGGGAGAGATTTAACATGACAGAAACAAAGAAAAGTTTAACATTACAGGAGTTCTTAGCAGAAAACACAGTTGAAAACATTACGAATGAAGTTAAAGTTTCTTCGAGAATTCCATTTGATTTTAAAATCAAATCTATGACAGGCCGTGAACGGGATAATTACCGCAAAGCTTGTACGAAAAAAGATAAGGGCAATATCCAATTTGATGAAAACAAATTTCAACGCTCAGTTATTATTGGACAAACGGTAAACCCTGTTTTTAATGATATTGGCTTTATGAGTAAAATAGGCGCAGCCGTTCCGGAGGATTGTTTAGAAAAAGTATTACTTGCGGGCGAACAAGAAGAACTATTTAAACAGATTCTTAAAGTTTCCGGCTTTGATGTTGGAATGAAAGATTTGGTAGAGAAAGCAAAAAACTAATTGCGGAAGGTGGAGAAGCGGCGTATTGTCAGTACGCCGTTTTAAAACTTAGGTGGAAACCTAGGGAGTTTTCAGACCTTCCCGATACAGATAGAGCTTTCACAATGGCGTGCATTGATAATTATATAAAAGCTGAAGAAAAAGAACGCAAAAATATTAAAAAGTAGGGGGTGAACAAGTGGCAACGATACAAGATTCTATTAGCCTTAGAGACGGTGTAAGCGGGACTTTGGCACGTATGGCTAGTGGGTTTGATAATATTGCAAGAGTTGCAGGTTTCACGAATGAAAGATTAAATGAAGTTGAGCGACCGAGATCAATAAGTATGATGGCTGGGAATTTTAACAATTCAATGAATTCTATCAACAATCAACTTAATAACCTTTCGAATAAAACTAGAGAGGTCATGAGTTCGACCGCAGGACAATTTGCGGCGGGTGAAATCATGGCAAGTTCTATCATGAAAGTTTTTAGGTTGATACAACAAATTCCGGGTAGAGTAATCGCTGCGAGTGACGAATATTCGGGGATTCAGGCTAGAATTAAACTAATAACCGATGATGCAACAGGCATGAATAATAGTATTTATCAATCAGCATTAAGAGCAAGAGGTAGTTACGCAGGCATGGCCGATGCAGTTAGTAAGATTGGCTTGACTGCGAGAGAAACTTTTAAAGACACTAATCAGATTGTTCCGTTCACTGAAAATATACAAAAACTTTTTGCTATTGGGGGTACAGGTAAAGTACAACAACAAGATGCTATGTTGCAATTAACGCAGGCACTTGGTAGTGGGAAACTGCAGGGTGATGAATTTAGATCAATAGCAGAAGCTGCACCTCTAATAGAGCAAATGGTAGCTAAATATATGGGAGTAACGCAAGGAGAACTTAAAAAGCTATCAAGCGAAGGTGAAGTAACCGCAGAGGTTATGAAAAACGCTATACTTGGCGCTACCGATGAAATTAATGAGAAGTTTGATACTATTCCACTCAAATGGCAAGATATTTCACAAAATATTGAAACGGTTGCCTTTAAGGCGTTTACTCCTGTTTGGAATGAAATTAGTGCGATCGCCAATAGTCCCACAATGAAAGCTATAGGCGAAAATGTTGGTCTTGGTTTACAAGTAGCAGGATTAGCAATTGCAGGCGTGATTAATAATTTACGTTGGCTTGGTGGCATCGTAACAGAATACGGTTATGTATTTGAGCCTGTTTTTGTTGGAATGGGTTTAGTGATGTTAGGCGTTGCGGCAAATATAGGGCTTGCAACTATAGCGGCGATTGGGCATACAATAGCTTCTGAAGCTGAAACTCTAGCGATTCTAGGATTAATTTTGGCACAAGATGGATTAAATGCCGCTCTATACGCCTGTCCTTTAACATGGTTTGTTATTGGAATAATCGCTATTGTCGGTGTGTTTTATTTAGCCGTGGCGGCGGTTAATCGTTTCGCAGGCACAAGTATATCGGCGACTGGGATTGTTGTTGGTGCTTTTTTCTGGCTTGGCGGTATGATTTACAATGTCATTGCCCTTGCTTGGAATATCCTTGTAAGTTTTGCAGAATCGCTTGGGAATCTGTTTAGAAATCCAACAGCTGCAATCTACAACTTTTTTGCTACAATTTGGAACGGTATAGTTGAACTTGTTGGCCGATCCATCAATGAAATAATCGGGCTGATTAATAAACTCCCAGGTATGGAAATGGGGTTCATAAATTGGGGAAAAGGATTAGCTAAAAAGATGACCATACAGGGTGGTATTGACTTATCTGCGTATAACATGGACTATTCAAGCGGTAATTTTATGAAAGGCTATGGATATGGTACTGATTTGGCAGGAAGATTAAGTGATTTAGTTGGGGCAGGCGGTGACGACCCCAAAAATAACCATAAATATGCAGGGCCGGATTATGAAGCAGGCCCCGAAAAAGTGAAACCTGTCCATGTGCGCGGCGGTAAACTTGATAAAGATCAAGAAATTCAATTGAGCGAAGAAAACCTCAAAACCCTAACTGACTTAGCACAAAGAGAAGTGCAACTCCACTACCAACAAATTACACCACAGATTCAAATAAGTTTTGGTGATGTTCGTGAAACCGCCAATGTTGACGAAATCATGGAAAGAATCGGCGACCACATCACAAATATTCATGAGGGGAATTTAGTTACATCATGATAAACCTAAATTCCGGCGGTAATTTTCCTTCTATTAAAAACGTTGGTGGTTTGGGTGGTGCGATTCTAGGCGCTCTGCAAGGTGCTTCGACTTCGGTTTATAATACCGTTTTTGGCATAGGAAAATCGGCAATAGACTTTCATTTTCAAGGCGATCTTGGCAATATAATGATTCCAGTTAACCCATCAGAATTGACAATCCCAAAAAAATACGCGAACAAAACCGCTGAAATAGTTGGACTTGGTGAAGTTAATGTATTAGGCGATCCAAAACTTTCTACACTTTCAATAAACTCTTGGTTCCCTTATAAGGGTGTCATGTCCTTCTTAAACGGTCAAGGGGTATCATATGCACCAGAATATTTTGTTTCATTTTTTAGCGATGCAGCGAAAAATAAAAGTATTTTAAAAATGGTTGTAACTTATCTTGATATTTCCATGCTTGTATCAATAGAAGAATTTGAGCGTAAAAACCAAGGCGGCGAATACGACGATATTTATTACAAATTAAAGTTAAAAGAGTATAAAGAATTCGGCGCAATTAAGCTTGACTTTGAAACTGATGAAAATGGTGACGTTGTAAAAGATGTGAATACTGGTGCTTGGAAAGTTAAAAATACTTCGCTGACAACTAGCACAGGTGAAACGCTAATCGGTGATAAGAAAATTCCTTCTAGTGTAATTAATCAAAGTCAAGGAAACGTTGCGGCAATTGCTAGAAAATACACTGGCGACGATAAAAACTGGAAATCCATGCTAGCTAGTAATCAAGAAACTATGGGTGATGGATTGGGGAATTATTTTGGAACAACACTTAAAATTCCGGAAATTTTGAGGAAATAACAATGAAACTTAAAGCGATTATTCAAGATAGCGAAACAGGTAATATATTTGATATTACATCGATCATGTCAGATATTACACTTGATACAGAACTGCATGGCCAAGCTGGTAAATTAACGTTTACTACACTGAAAGACAATACAGCCAAGTTTGATGAAGGTTCGAGAATTCAAATCAAATGGGGCGACAAGGGTATCTTCTTCGGCTATGTTTTTAAAAGGAAAACGACTGAAAAAGGCAATATAAGCGTGACTTGTTACGACCAATTACGTTATTTTAAAAATAAAGACGTGTATATCAATAAAGGTGAAACATTAGCTACTACTTTCAAGAAAATCATCGGTAAATTTAATTTACAAGGTGAGGTCATGGACGATAGTGGCTATATTTGCGCCCCCAAGATTCACGAGAATAAAAGTTTATACGACATTTTGAAGTATAGTATTGAGCAAAATTTGATTGGTATGAGAACACAGTATTTTATCTATGATGATTTTGGGACCATTCGGTTACAGAACGTATTTAAGATGCAAAAAGGCTATGTATTTGGCGATAAATCTATGATGACTAGATATAGTTATGAAAAATCTATCGATGATAATACTTATAATCAGATTAAACTTGTCTATCACAATAAAGATACACATGAGTATAACGACTACGTGACTATTGATAGTGCAACACAAAAAAAGTGGGGTATATTGCAATATTACAAATCGATACCGACAGAAAGCAATCAAGGGCTTATCAGTGAATACGGTGCAAATTTATTAAAAATGTATAACGTTGAAAATGAAAAACTGTCATTTGATGCGATTGCAGTACCTAATGACGATGGAATTTGGGATTTAAGAGCCGGCTGTATTATTTATTTAAGGATGAAAACATCTATTGGAAATATTGGAATGCCGGAAGATAGACAAGAAGCTGAAAAAGGAAAAACCTATTTATTACCCTGTCGAATCGACAAATGCAGGCATGTACTGAAAAACGAAAACTATCATAGTTTAAACATTACAGTTTCTAAAGTGGTAGCAAGTGAACAGGAAAAGAGCTGATATATTTGGCAGAAAAAAATAAATTATATGAAGCTTTTCAAAAAATGGCACAAGGAGCAATTCCACCGGATAATGAACGAGCCGCTATTGTTTTTGCAGAAGTAACAAGTGTATCCCCAATCGCAATAAAGCCGCAAGGATTCAATGAAGAAATCCCAGCGGCTTTTATTGTTGTAGGGATAGCCTGCAGGCGGCATTTTTTGCCTAATACACACATACACCACGGTTGTTATAACCCTCTATCCGGTACAGAAACGGCAGAGATTGAAGTATGGAGAGGTTTGCAAGTTGGCGATACAGTTATGACCTTTAGATTTAACAACGGACAACTTTATTATTTAGCTGAACGTGTTGGAATGGAGGGGTTTAATTGATACCACAAGCGACAAATATAACCTTCCCCGAAGAAATTCGTCAACCTAGCAAAACTTATGCATTGTCTTTGCGTGGACAGAGAATTACTGGTATGACTGACGGCTTAGATGCCGTAAAACAAGCTATCGAAAAAATAATTCTTACCGATCGTTATGCTTATTTAATTTACGACTGGTCATACGGGATAGGCGTACAAAAATATATAGGAAAAAGTTTTGATTACATAAAGGCAGACATAGAAAGCACTGTCGGCACAGCATTAGCGATTGATGATCGTATTTTGACTATTAACGAAGTTACCTTAGAACGTGCTGGCGTTGATAGCTGCTATATAAAATACAACGTCACAAGTACCGAGGGCGAAGCAACTGGATCGGTGAAAATTTTATAGAAAGGAGTGAGGAATATAGCTACTTATGATTGGGAGTATTTAGATGCATACAGTTTTGATAATTTAATGACACGATGTCTCGCTAGAGTATCTAATGATATTGATAAAAGACAAGGGTCAATTATCTATGATGCAATTGCACCAGCGACGGCCGAGCTTGCACAAGCATATGTTAATTTGCAACTATTTTATATTAATAATCATCTTTTGACTGCATCGGGAAACAGCCTAGATTATCGTTGTGCTGATTTTGGTATCACTCGAATAGGATCTACTTATGCCGAACGTGTAGCAACGTGCTTAGATCAAGATGGAAATCCTTACAACATATTAGTTGGTAGCCGATACAGTACAATAGCAACAGAAAACCCTCTTTTTTATAAATGTATTGCAAAATTAACCGACGGATCATTTGTTCTTCAATGTGAAACAATCGGAACAATCGGCAATCAATATATCGGCGATTTGTTACCAGTCGAATATACGGCAAGGTTAGGCAGTATTAAAATAAGTACGATTTATAAACCTGCACGGGATACTGAAACAGATAATGAATTTCGCAATCGTACGCTGGAATGGCTACGGAATAAACCTTTCGGAGGAAACGTTGCACATTATAGACAATGGTGCTCTGAATATGATGGTATTGGTCAAGTACAAGTTTATCCTACTTGGGCAGGCGGTGGAACGGTTAAATTGGTTATTGTAGATCCACTTAATCAATTGTGTTCACTGGAATTTATAGAACAAGTTAAAGAATATTTTGATCCAGAACCTTACGGAAACGGATTAGGACAAGCGCCGATCGGTCACACCGTAACAGTTGAAACAGCAACAGAAAAACAGATTGATGTTGAATTTACATCTACATTATCTGAAGGGGTTACGCCCGAAAGTATAAAACCTGCTGTAACGGCAGCACTGGAAAGTTATATTGATGAATTACGTGCAATATGGGGAACTTCAGATAGTTTAAATCAATACAACTTAGCTGTATATAGAGCAAAGATAATCAATGCACTCTTTAATGTTACTGGAATTTTGAATGTGACAGATGTAAAAATAAATAACATCGAATCTGACTTAGTATTAACCGAAGATAAAAACCTACAAGAAATGCCGATTCTTGGGACGGTGACAATTCATGCAGCTTAAAAAATACTTACCGTATTACTATGATGGCGTTAAGGAAATGGATTCGTTAACCGATAGCGAACAGCCGGAATTCGATTCTTTAAATAGTGAATTACAGTTAGCTTTTTCAAGGCAATCGGTTGTTAATGCCGATGAGGTTGGCATTAAACTTTACGAAGATATATTGCAGATTCACGCAAATCCAGTAAATGAAACTTTAGATTTTAGAAAACAACGTGTTACGATGCGACTGAATGCATCTCCACCCTTCACGATTCAATATTTACGCAATTCACTAGATAAGATAATGGGCCATGAAAATTACGAAACTTGGTGCGATTACAATAATTTTGAGCTTTTTATTCAAGGTTTAACAACTAATAAAAACTGGTTTATCGAACTTGATTATTTGTTAGCTAAAATTAAACCTGCTAATTTACTATTCATTTATATTGCATATGATCCTAGTTTTATAAATGTGGGTCAAAATATTTATGCAGGTCAAGGAAAATGGAATTACAAATTAGGCGAATGGAGACTAGGGGAGCTACCATTTTATAGTGATAAGGTAGCGATAGAATGGAATTACAAATTAGGCGAATGGTCATTAGGTGAATTGCCCTTTGGCTATGATAGAGCGGAGTTGATTGCTACGGGTGGAATAAAAGAAAGTTTATTAAACGCTTCGGCCGAACATGCGAAAACATTAGTTGAATCAATAAAGATTAATGATATTTTAGTGATAAATAAAGCCGAGTTTACATTGTTTTATGCACTTGATAACATTGTTCACATCGAAGCTGTTTTGCCAACTACGGATATAACAGAAATAACAAACATTAAAATATGTGGGTTGGACAATGTTGTTTACAGTAATAAGGATATGTATGTAAAAAAAGAAGAAGCATTGCGGATCGTAATTGAATGGAAGTATAGGAGTGATGAAAGTGCCGTTTAAAGAGATAACATATAATAGCGATCTATTAAAAAAAACATGGGTGTTAAAAGAAACAATAACACCTGCTACTCACAATGAATTAAGCCGTGTAGTTATGGATTTAGTTAGCAACAACGATTTTATTCCTAGCTTAACAAATTTACGTAAGAACAGCACAGCATACGTAGTAGGAGATTGCAAGAATTCATCGACACTCCCGTCGTGGGCATACCTAGAATGTACGGTAGCAGGTACAACTGCAAGCGCGGAACCTGCATGGGGTACAGTAACGGCAGGATTAGAGAAGGTTGACGGGACCGTCACTTGGCGCATAAGAGATATAAAAAGTGCAAGCGGTGAACAAATCGGCAGCATTAAAGCATTCTTGGTCACGAAGGCACAGCCAGGCTGGCTCGCACTCGATACAGGTGCACTCGTAAGCCGCACCACATATGCAGAGTTGTGGGCATGGGTACAGGAAAACGCACCGTTAATTTCAGAAGCAGACTGGCAAACACAAGCAGCTTCGCAAACGTCAGTAGGCGAGTACTCCACAGGTGATGGAAGTACAACGTTTAGATTACCAAAGATGATTGATTATGTGCGTGGTGGAACGCAGGATGAGGTTGGTGAGTGGCAATCAGATGATTTAAAAAGTCATAAACATATTGTAAGCGATGGCCTACGTTGTCTCGGTGGAAATACGTCAGCTCCATATGGATCACAAGGGCAAAATAATAAATCGTCACAAGCTAATACAAGTGATTTCGGTGGGGAAGAAACACGTCCCAAAACGGTAAGATTCCTGTACTGCGTAAAAGCATTTGACGCAGAAACAAATCAAGGCTTAATTGATATAACAGCGTTGGCGAATGATGTCACAAACAAAGTAAACATATCTGATTATATCAATGACTTTGTTCATAATTTCGATGAAAACGGGAATGGATATCAAAAATTAAAAGGTGGATTAATATTACAAGTAGGGAGTGTAAGTATTGATTCAGGTACAAGCGGAACAGGGACAATAACCTTCCCTGTTGCATTCACTGAAAGATGTTTATTATTTATACCTGTAGATAATGTAGGAGCTGCATCAATAGCAGCTATTGGGTGGGATGTAGCACATTCAACCAATAGCTTAGCGAAATATTGGTGGAATGGAACCAACTTAGGATATTTTAATTATTTAGCGATTGGATATTGAGGAGGCTAAACGATGATAAAAGTAAACTACGATAGTGTAACAGGTCAAATTTTAGGGTTTTATCCTGAAACGATACAATATAAAAGTATTCCAGAACCGCATATTGAAATTAACGAAGCAACTTGGAAAGATTGTTTGAAAAATCAAGGGGAAAGAAAAGTTGATATAAAAACGTTGCAAATCATTGAATATACATCGGAACCTGAAACAACGATCAAAGAAAACGAAACTGTTGACGAAACAACGCTGGCGGTCATGGAAGCTTTAGCAGCACAAGAAGAACGTATTGCAAAACTAGAAGGGAGTGTAAAAGCATGACGATTTTTACATATATGATTACTGTATATGCGGTATTGGTTCGCGGTGGTAAATACGTGCTTACAGCAGAGGATAACAAAAATAACTTACAAGTAGTACCTGAACAGTATCAAACACTTGTAGCTGAAAAATTAGCTGCTGAAAAATCTGCTTAAGATTTATGAAGACGTGAGAACGTCTATTTTTTATGTTTAAAAACAGTAATCAAAAGAATGTATATCAATAAGAAAATAATTTTAGGAGTGGTTATTTTGAATTTTAATGAACTATGGATATCAATATGTAAGGCATTTCACGGATTGCTTGATGCATGGGTGATCAAAGCAATGATTGCATTTGTAGTGCCAATTGTGACAGGAATTCACGGCAGCGCCCTAACAGCGTTTGTCTCGTTAGTATTTATTGATTTGCTAACAAGATGGATCGCAATCTGTTACGAGCACTTATCAAAGAATGCACAGCCAAACGATTTATTTAGCTGCATAAAAGATATTCCTGCTGCGATTCGTGCAGGATATATCAACAGTGACGTTATGAAACACAGATTCGCAGGCAAAATCTTAGTGTATGTAATTTTAACAATTGTCGCAGTAAAGGCAGATGAATTAATCATCATTTCATCTGAAAGTCCTGTCTTACTAAAAGCTACATGGGTGTACTTAGCTATCACCGAAGCAATCAGTATACTTGAAAACCTTCGTGATGCAGGGATAGAACAGGCAAATGATTTACTTAATTTCTTACGTGATAAAGCAAGTCTTACTTTAAATAAATTTAAAAATAGATAGGAGTGCTGAAAATGAAAATTTGTATTAATGCAGGGCATTACCCTGGTCTAGATAGCGGCGCAGTAGGAACCTTTTTGCAGGAGGCAGACGTAGTGAAAAATATAGGAGAAATCGTATGTAGGGACCTAGAAGCAGTTGGTTATGAAGTTTTATTCGTACAAGAAAATGAGCTTGCAGATATCACGAGTGCCAGCAATTCATTTGGTGCTGATCTATTTGTATCGATTCATTGTAATGCAGCAGCAAATTTATCAGCACAGGGGACAGAAACGTTTTGTTATAGACAAGACAGTGAAGGTGAATCCTTAGCTTCTTATATTCAAAATCAAATTGTAAATTCATTTGGTACTGTCGATCGTGGAGTTAAATATTCTCAAGGTTTATACGTATTAAAACATACGGAATGTCCAGCTGTGTTAGTTGAAACTGCATTTATCAGTAACTATAACGATGAACAATTGCTTGCAAATAGACAAGCTGATTTTGCGCATGCCATTGCAAGAGGCGTGACTGATTATTTTGCATAAAAAATCTAAGCAAATCAAAATTTTTTAACGGAGGCTAAATTTATGGAGGTGTTAAAAATTGATAAAAAAATTATTGCTATTGGTATTTGCAGTATTCTTATTATTAGCTTCGGGATATGGTATCTGTTTGGCCCAAGAACCGATGTATCAGATGTCAGAAACGGAACTGACAGAATTGCAGGAGATCTTCAGTCAGCTAAAGAGCAACAACAACGAGCTGCAGAATCAATTGGAACAATCGAAAGAGGACTTGAAAGTGGCGCAAAGTCAGTTGATCATATCGAAGACGGAGTTGACAATGCTAAAAAATCAGTTGATTCAGCTGCAGATCGAATCGACGAAAGCGAAAAGCTCACTGGATCAAGCAAACAACTCATTGAACGAGGCGAATCAATCCTTACAACAATTCGCCAAAGAGGAAAAAAGTAAAATTACAAAATTAACGTGGCAACGAAATTTATTTGCGATTGCTGCAATATATGGAATATTGAAATAAAAAAGCCCGGGCAGCGAGTTAATCGTTGTTCGGGCTTTTTGTTTTATTCCAAGTAATTTCGTAACCTAGTGCATTTAATAGTTTGTTAACTTCTGAGTATCTGAGTGTACCGGATTTTAATTTTTGACTAAAATTTTGCTGACTCATTCCAATCAATTTAGCTGCCTGAGTCTCAGATATATTTCCCTCAATTAATAATAATTTCCGTATTTCGAGAGCCAACTCTTCACCTGTCATAATAACCCCTCCTGCTTAATTGTATATTACCATAATAAATTTATTTTTACAATAAAAAATTGTTGACAACAAGATGTAACAATGATAATATGTAGTTAACAAGTTAATACGGTTAAAAACAAACGGAGGCGGTAAAGATGAATTTACAAGACTTGAAGTTAAAAATCAAAGAGGTTCAGATAGCAAGGGATTATGCAATAGAGGTTGAAAAGGATATCGATAAGTTTGATTTATTATCTGAAGAAATAGATAAACTGAATAGTCGTATATACAAAGCAGAATTAAGAGAATATATAGCATCAATTTAATCAAATTGCGCAGAGTGACGGGGAGCAATCCCCGGTAATGCGGGAAGCCGGTCACAACCCCGGTAGCATAGAAAAGGAGAAGTGATTAATATGACACAAAAAGGAATTTACATTCAAAGATTAGCAGCCCAAATGAGAAGTGAGGGAACAGATAACTGGTCATATAGTAACATGGCTGATTTATGTGATTTGGCGGGGATTTGGGATGAGTGGATAAACTCCACGAAGCAAAATGAGGGGCAGGTTACTTTGAAGGCCGCTCAGATATTAGGTGTTGAAATTCGACACTATATACCCGCTTGAAAGTCTAAAATAAAAAATCCGGAATTGGTACAGTAAAATGTATCGATGCCGGATTTTTTTTATTTTGTTGATTTACAATTCTTCATATCATTTGTAAGAATCTATAGGTTTTCATAATTAAAATATATTTGTTTTTATATTTTTTAACCGAATAAAATATTTGTATGTATTTATACGTATTTATATGTTTGAAAGCAGCAAAATAGATAAAAATTTAGACTATTGCATGCAAAAATGCATGCAAAATCAAATAAAAAAAGACTTCATATGCCATGAAGTCTTGAATTTACTGGAGCTGATAATAGGATTTGAACCTACGACCTACTCATTACGAATGAGTTGCTCTACCAGCTGAGCTATATCAGCGTAATTACATATTATATTTTATTCCTTTGCTGGTGTAATGTCAAGAATTTGGTTGATGAATAGAAAAATATATTGAGACGATGCAGTATCTCTTTTAAAAATGAGGTGGGTCTTAAACGCTTTTTATTTTTCTTGCGATAATAGAGTTCACGGCGTGTTGGTGATAGATGTTCGATGAATTACAATCAATGATTTGTTCTTCGCAAGAAACAATTTCCCAATCGTGATAATAGTTTGCCAAGTCGCCAGACGTATAAAAGAATTCATTTCTTTCCCAGTCAGGTGCAGTCTTGATAAACGGTTTTTCGACGAAGACGAGATGTGCATTTAATCCGCCTGCTTTGGTATGCTTTTTATATTTTTCAAAATGTATACGTCTTTGTTCTAAAGGAATAAATTGCAGTGCGCCCATAGAGTAAATCACATCATAAGAATCAGAAAGTTCATAGCCAATCATATTTGCGTGAATTACGTTTAGGTTACATTTTTTTATATTGCTATATTGCTTGATTTTTTCTACGCCGGGTTTAGAAATCTCCAAAGAATCAACACGAAACCCATAGTTAGCAAAATAGATAGAATCTCTGCCTTCACCGCTGCCAATATCCAATAAACGTTTATTGGTTTTATCGTTGATTAGATTTACAACTTGCGCAGCGAGCTTGGAAGTTTGTAATCCCCAATAATATTCTTCTTTTATATATTCAGAATCATATGGGCTTAATTTTTCTGATACATCGTAGCCGGTGAGCAATTTATCTATAGATGTATTTAGTATTTCTGCCAATCGAGGCAGCAAGGCTGTATCTGGCAAAGCATTGTTATTTTCCCATTTGGATATCGCTTGTGGAGTGACATTTAAAAACGAACTTAGCTGTTCTTGTGTATAATCTTTTCCTTTTCGTAAAGACAGGATTCTTTGACCGATTTTAGCATCAATATTCATGGTGAAAAATCTTCCTTTTTATAGTTCAACGTTGATACTATTATTGTAAGGATATATATCCTAAAAGTCTATCGAAGCGTAGTTTCCTCATTGAATTTTGATTCAACCTATGGTTGTTCCTAGTTTATAAGTGGAACGAATTTAGTTATTTTCTAAGTTACCGACATAAATATATTATTTGTCTACAGTCTGGCTGATACGAATGAAGTATCAGTTTTTTTGTCGCTAGAATCTTCAATTTGAACAAGATGTTCATCTATGTGTGATTCAATACTTTGTAAAATATCAAACAGTGCTTTTACCTGATTGGCGTCAAGTGATTGAAAATGTGCTGCGATTTCTTTAGTTAAACATGCAAAGTGTGCTTCCTTTTTTTGAAAGATTTCACTTCCTACAGATGTAAGTGCGAGCAATACCTCCTTTTCATTGCTCGGCAGTCTATATTTTTGTACAAGATTTTTGGATACGAGATTTTTGACCATTTTTGATATAGCACCTTTTGTAGCACCATATTTTTGAGCTAGTGTGGTAATGTTAATTTTTTCATGTTCACCGATTAAACTGATCAGACTCAATTCTGCAAAGCTTACTCTGCCTGCGCTTGTTGTTTCTCCGGCGTATTTTTCGAGTTCACCGATTTTGTTGGTTAGACGTTTAAAGAGATCCATAAATAGTTTTATATCATAACTTTTCATAGATATTATTATTTACTAAGTTTGTTAAATTTGCAAGTTAGATCTTGTTATTTTTGTTTACTTGTATTATTATTTACTTATAAAACAAAAAGGAGAGGGTTATATGTTGATAGACTTAACATTTACAATTGATAAGGATGATCCCCATAATCCATTTTTCCATACAGGAGAAGGAATAAAAGTAGCACAAATAGGTCATTTGGGGACACATATGGATATTATGTTACCAGAAATTCATATAGACCCTGAACGATTTATCTGTAATGGAACTTTAGTTCATGTGGAAAATATCTTTGATCGGCAAATTGAGCCTGAGGATTTTTCTAATGCAGAAATTCATAAAGGTGACTTTGTTATTTTTAAAACAGATTGGTTTACACAATATTATAAGACAGACTTTTATTTAAAAAATCACCCTAAAGATTGGCATCCTGAATTATCCGATGCTACATTACAATTTTTAGTAGAAAAAGAAGTGAATTTTATTGGCATAGATGCTGCTGGCGTTAAAAAAGTTTCCGAACATGCAGCCGCAGATCTATATTGTGCAAAGCATAATATATTTGTTATTGAGAATGTCGTAAATTTAAACAAACTTTCAGAAGATAAATTTAAAGCATATTGCTTTCCTCTTAAGTTGCAGAAATCCAGTGGATTGCCAACTAGAATTTTGGCAGAAATCTAAGTAGTAACGTAATTTATTGAAAACGACAAATAAGTCTAAGATGTTCAACATATAAAAATAAGCTCGAAATATTTCTTTATAGAAAGATATTTCGAGCTTATTTTTATATGTTAGACCAATTTACCAATCTTTTTATATAATGCAGTGAAACTATGTGAGGTTAAAAATATGTAAGAATAAAAACAAAAAATGGGGCAAAAATAGTAAGAAGGTTTTTGGATATGTAAGTATGATCGTAAAAATATGTAAATGATTATATTTAAAAAACATCGTAATATCTGCTTTTAGGCCAACTTACTTTTGTTTGGCATGCATCTTGCAATACATAGAGGCAGGAGGGTAAATGATGAGAAAACAAATCCAAAAACTTATTGCAGAAGAAGATTACAATCATCCGTATACGGATACTGAACTTTGCAAAAAGCTTTCAGTCAGCAGAGAATATGTGACATTACTTCGCAAAGAATTAAAAATTTTGGATTCAAGAGAACGTAAACAAGTTTATATTTGTGAAGAAATTAAGCAGATGTTGTTGAGTAAAGCGAGTCTATCTAATCAGGAAATACGAGATCAATTACAACAAAAAGGATATTCCATCTCAACGTATTTGCTCCAAAAATATATAACTGATATGGAATCTCAGCGTTTTTGTAATGATTTAGTTCCTGCATTGTCAGAAGAAGAGGTTGACAGAGAAGAAAAAGAAAAGTCTTATCACTCTTTTGAAAATTTAGTTGGCGCCAGAGGCAGCTTAGACACACAGATTCAACAGGCTAAGGCAACCATGTTATATCCACCGCATGGACTGCATTGTTTAATTGTTGGTGAGACGGGTGTCGGCAAGAGCGAGTTAGCAGAAGCAATGTATCACTTTGCACTGGAAGCTGAATGCTTGCCAAAACAAGCACCTTTTAATGTATTTAATTGTGCTGATTATGCTGAAAATTCCCAACTTTTGATTACGCAGCTTTTTGGTTGTGTAAAAGGTGCTTATACGGGAGCTGTAACAGATCGTAAAGGATTGATTGAGCAAACAGACGGTGGAATTTTGTTTTTAGATGAGGTGCATAGGCTTTCTTCAGAAGGGCAGGAAATGCTGTTTCAATTAATTGATAAGGGCCATTTCCGCAGACTCGGTGAAACGGATGCCGTCAGACAGGCAAAGGTACAATTGATTGCGGCAACCACAGAAAATATTGAAACCAGTCTTTTAACTACATTTAAACGGCGAATTCCAATGTTGATTAATATTCCTCCGTTAGAGGATCGGCCGCTGACAGAGCGCTTGCAGCTTATACAACGATTTTTCAGCTATGAGTCAACGCGTATGAATGCAAAATTGCAGGTTTCGATCGATGTTATAAAGGCTTATCTACTGTATGAGTGCAAGGGAAATATCGGCCAGCTTAAAAGTGATATTCAGGTGACTTGCGCCAAGAGTTTCTTATCCTATGTAACAAAGAAGGAAAAAGTCGTTAAAGTAGATCTGCAGAGTTTAAGCCTGTATGTAAAAAAAGGTTTGTTAAAAATACAGAGTAAAAGACATGAGTTAGAGGCAATTGTTTGGAAAGATTTCTATATTGAACCTAACCAATGGCAGGATCCTATCGCATTGGAAGATGATGCCTACAGTTTTCCTAAAGAATTTTATGGCTATATTGAAAGTGTGCATACGGAGTATATGCAGCAAGGGATGGATGAAAAGCAAATCAGACGACTGATCGGTGAAGAGATTGAGCAAAAGTTGCAGCATGTAATTTCCCATATTAAACGTCGGTTGGCACCACTGACCTTGGAAGAGGTATCTAAAGTAATTGGCAGTGAAGTCATTTATTTAGCACAAGATATTTTAAAAATCGCTGAAGCCGAGCTTGGTAAGTTAGACGAATCTTTAGTTTATTGTCTGGCTATTCATTTAAATGCAACATTTACTCGACTTAGCCAAGGCAAAAAGATCATCAATCCAAATTTAGAAGATGTAAAAAGAAAGTTTCGTTTAGAGTATCAAGTCGCTGAAAAAATGGTTGATTTAATTAAAGTGCGTTACAAGATTGAACTGCCAGAAGATGAAATTAGTTATATTGCATTATATCTGCATGGCAATGAGCAAGAAGAGGAAGGCAATGTCGGTGTTGTCGTAGCTACGCATGGAAATGTTGGTAGCAATATGCTCGAGATTGCAAATAAATTGCTCAATGTGACACACGGTAAATCCTTCAACATGAGTTTCGAAGAAAGTCCGCGTGATGCGCTTGATCGTCTAACCGAGGTGATCAAGAGTGCCGATGAGGGCAAAGGTGTTTTGATGTTGGTAGATCTAGGGTCTTTATTGACATTTGGCGAAATCATTCAGACGCGTACCAAGATTAAAGTTGAAACTGTGGATCGAGTGGATACGGTCATGGTGATTGAAGCCTTAAGACGTAGTATTCTACCCGGTTCAAATTTAACAGATATGGTCAGCGGGATTGAAAGTTTAAATTATCTTTTTCCTAAGACTCGCCCACAGGCACCAGTTGTTTTACGAAAGAAAGCAATTATTACAATATGTTTTACTGGTGAAGGGGTAGCACTTTATTGTGCCGGACATATTAAGAAGATTTTTGGTGACCGTTTGCAAGGCATTACATTTTTGAATGTTGGCATAATTGGTCGTCACGATATCTATAAGCAGATTCAACAGATCTTAATGCAATATGATGTGATTATGATTATTGGTAGTGTAGATCCGCAACTGCAGGGAATTCCTTATATTTCGGTGCATGAACTTTCAACAAAACAAGGGAATGAACGGTTGGCGTATTTATTAAATGAAGCTGCTGCGTCGCCGGCATTTTTGGAGAAGAAAACCACTTTGGTGCCGGAAGTTGTACAAAAGGCAAAAGTGATGATGTTGGGAAAAGAAAAATACACAAAATCTCAAATTTTAGAAAAAATGTGCAAAATCCTTGCGGATGAAAATTATGTAAGGAACGGCTATGGAAAAGCAGTATTGGAACGAGAAAAGATGGGCGTATATTTAATTAATCAAAAGGTTGCGTTGCCTCATGCGGACAGTTCCTATGTAAAAGAATCCGTAGTGTTCATTGCAAAGGCGGAGACGCCGATTGTTTGGGCGGGAAAAACAACCACGCGATTGATATGTTTGCTTGCTCTTGATATTCATGGTAAAGATGGGATTCGTTATCTATATGAGCGGTTTCAAAACGACGAAGTCATAGCTTTGATGGAAGCCGCAACAACAGAACAGGAACTAAGGGAGGCATTAGTTTACAATGCAAATTAAAATTGAAGAAAATTTAATTATGCTTGATCTTGATGGTCAAGCGAATGTAGATGTTTTATCACAGATGGCGGATAATCTATGCCAGGCTGGATATGTTAAAGAAAGCTATAAAGACGCGGTGATTGCCCGAGAAAAAGTTTTTGCTACAGGGCTGCCGACGGTCAGTTACGGTGTAGCGATTCCGCATACAGATATCGTGCATGTAAATAAGCCAACGATCTGTATTGCCAGACTCAAACATGATGTGGATTTTGTCATTATGGGTGAAGAGTCAGAAACAGTCGCTATAAAGTTGGTATTTATGTTGGCAATGAATGAACAGCATGCACAATTGAGTGTATTACAAAAATTGATGGGCCTTTTACAGGATAATGAAGCATTGACTTATCTTGCAACAGAAGATGACAAGCATAAGATCAAAGCGTTTATTATAGAAAAATTAAACGTAGAGGGGGGTGAATGATATGACAAAGAAAGTTGTCCTTGTCGCTTGTGGAACAGGAATTGCTACATCAACAGTTGTTTCCGATGCTGTAGATAAAATAGCCAAAGAAAACAAAATTGACGTAGAAATCATTCAATGTAAAATTATGGAGGTTCCTGGATATCAGGAACGTGCAGACTTATTAGTGACTACGACGGTTGCAGGAAAAGATTATCCTTTTCCAGTCATTAATGCAAGATCATTTTTAACGGGAATTGGACTTGATAAAGTCAAAGCGGAAATTTTAGAAGAATTAAAAAAGTAAAAATATCTAGAATCAAGAAGGTATGCTGAGTTTGCCTTTGTGTGATTCGGCATACCATAAGAACGATATATGGGAGGTAGCGAACATAATGACAGATTTAATTCCTATGTTTCAGGCATTCTTAGGTCTAGGAGCTACAGTAATTCTACCAGTTGCAATTTTTCTACTGGGTCTTGCTTTTGGTCAAAAACCAGGGAAGGCATTCCGTTCCGGTTTGACAATTGGGGTAGGTTTTACAGGGATTTTCTTGGTAGTTGGTTTACTCGTTGATAATTTGGGTCCTGCTGCACAGGCCATGGTTAAAAACTTTGGTTTACAGCTGCACATTATCGATATTGGTTGGCCGGGAGCAGCAAGTATCGCTTGGGCGTCACCGGTAGCCGCATTGGTATTGCCAGTGGGTCTTTTAGTGAATGCGATTATGCTGATAACAAAAACAACAAAGACAATGGACGTTGATATTTGGAATTATTGGCATTTTACATTCATGGGTGCATTCGTATATGCGCTTTCTGGCAGTCTTATGCAAGCAATGATTGCAGCAGTTCTTTTTGAGATTGTTGTGTTGAAAATTGCTGACTGGACCGCTCCGTATATGGAGAAGTATTTTGATCTTCCAGGGATTTCTGTTCCAACTGGTAGTACGGTTTCCTATGCACCAATCGGTATTCCGCTCATTTGGTTGATTCAAAAAATTCCAGTGATTAAAGATTTGAAAGCGGATCCAGAAAGTATTCAGAAAAAGTTTGGTATTTTCGGTGAGCCAATTTTCATGGGACTAATTTTAGGTTTAATTCTAGGAGCATTGGCTGGTTATGGTCCTGGTGAAATGGTAAAAGTCGGCATCGCAATGGCAGCGGTTATGATACTTATGCCAAGAATGGTAAGACTTTTAATGGAAGGTCTTATTCCTATCTCTGAATCGGCAAGAGAGTTTTTAACAAAACGTTTTGGCGAAGATGCAAATATTTATATTGGTTTAGATGCAGCTGTTACCACAGGGCATCCAGCAGTTATTGCTACGGCACTAATTCTTGTGCCAATCACGATCTTATTAGCTGTTATTTTACCAGGAAATAATGTATTACCATTTGGTGATTTGGCGACGATTCCATTTATCGTGGCAATGATTGTAGCAGCGGCACGCGGTAATATTGTGCATTCCGTACTTGCTGGTGCAGTCGTAATTAGTATGTCGCTTCTAATGGCTACAGCAGTTGCGCAATTCCATACACAAATGGGTATCGCAGCAAACTTCAAAATGCCAGAAGGAACGGCGTTGATTTCTAGTATTGACCAAGGTGGTAATCTAATACACTTTGTAATTTATCAAATTTTCGTTTTATTTAATTAAGCAGGCGACGCAATCGGCGCCGTCAAGTTCAAATCCTTGATGGCGCTAATTTTGCTTACAAATCTTTTTAGGGGGAAGTGTAATTCATGAAAGCAGCTGTAATTTATGGAACTGGTGATATTCGTTATGACGATATCGCAGATCCAAAGTGTGGAGCGGATGATGTCATTGTTCAGGTTAGTGCCTGTGGAATTTGTGGCTCAGACAGCCCGCGGATTTTAAAAGACTGGAAATATCCTGTCCCGGGTGTACCAGGTCATGAATTTGCCGGAAAAATTGTTGAAGTCGGTAAAAATGTTAAGAACTTTTCAGATGGAGATGCAGTTGTCGCACAACCGTTGATTCCATGTAAATCATGTCATAATTGTAAATCAGGATTTTATTCAGTATGCGATGATATTACGATGCTGGGTGCGGATGTTCCTGGTGGTTATGCAGAATATGTAAAAGTACCTGCGTCCAATACGCTGAAAATCGGTGATATCAATTTACAGCACGCAGCTTTAATTGAACCTTGTGCTGTAGCACTTTATGGCGTACTTGGAATTGAACCAAAACTTGGTGATACAGTTGCGATACTGGGTATGGGAACAATTGGTCAGCTTGTTTTACAATGGTGCAAGATCTATGGTGTTCATCGTGTGATTGCGGTTGATATTTCTGAAAAAAAACTTGCTGAAGCAAAAGCATTAGGTGCTGATTATTGTATTAATGGCCTTAAATCTGATGTTGAAAAAGAAATATTGGAATTAACAGACGGTTTTGGCGTTGATATTGCAATGGAAACCGCTGGATCTAAAATCACGCAGGAACAATGTCTTCTTGTTACCAAAAAACGCGGTAAAATTGGCTATTTAGGTATTGCTAGAACGGATATCTTATTAAAGGAAAAATCGTTTGAAAGTATTTTCCGTCATGAACTGACATTAAAAGGTTTTTGGAATTCTTATACTGCACCATTTCCAGGCGCTGCATGGGAGAAAAGCATTGCCTATATCCAAGATGGCAGAATTGAACTTGAAAAGTTGATTTCACATCGTTTTCCATTAAAGGATGTACAAGATGTATTTAAAATGATTCAAAGCCGCAGTGAGGAATACAATAAAATCTTACTGGTTGTTAAATAACAGGAGGAAAACATGGATACAAAGCAATTAAAGAAAAACGCTTTAAATGCACGTGTAAGTATTATGAAAATGCTTGCAGAATCAGGATCAGGGCATCCGGGCGGGTCGCTTTCGATGATCGACATTTTGACGGTGCTCTATTTTGATAAGATGAATGTAAAAGTATCCGATCCTAAATGGCAGGATCGCGATCGCTTTGTTTTGTCAAAAGGGCATGGGGCACCTGGGCTTTATGCAGTGCTTGCGGAAAAAGGTTTTTTCCCGAAAGAAGAGCTGCTCAAACTTCGTAAATGCGGTTCTATGCTGCAAGGGCATCCCGATATGAAGGGAACACCGGGCATTGATATGTCGACAGGATCTTTAGGGCAAGGATTATCGGCGGCAAATGGTATGGCAATTGCCGGGAAATTGGATCGAAAAGAGTATCGTGTATATACGATTGTAGGAGATGGCGAGATTCAAGAAGGTCAGATTTGGGAAGCTGCGATGAGTAGTTCTCACTATCAACTTGATAATCTCACACTTTTTGTTGATCATAATGGATTTCAAATTGATGGTTCTAATGATGAAGTTATGACAGTAAATCCAATTCCTGATAAGTTTAGAGCTTTCGGCTGGAATGTGATAGAGATTGACGGACACGATTTTAATCAAATCGGTGCAGCGATTGATATGGCAAAGACGGTAAAGGGAAAACCAACGGCTATTGTTGCTGAGACAGTAAAAGGCAAGGGCGTTTCTTTCATGGAGCATCAGGTTGGCTGGCATGGCAAAGCTCCAAGTTTGCAGCAGCGTGATCAAGCGGTGGAGGAATTGGAAAGAGGTGCTGAAAAATGAGTGGTGTTGCGACAAGAGAGTCCTACGGAAAGCTGTTACAAGAAGATTTAAGTAAAAATCCGAAGATCGTTGTATTAGATGCAGATTTGGGAAATGCAACGAAATCCATAAACTTTAAAAAGGTTTGCCCTGAACGGTTTTTTGATATGGGAATTGCAGAGCAAGACATGATGGGAACGGCAGCTGGATTGGCCACATGCGGAAAGATTCCAATTGCGAGTACTTTTGCGATGTTCGCTGCTGGACGTGCTTTTGAACAGGTTCGTAATTCAATTGCTTATCCAAATCTCAATGTGAAAATTGTAGCAACTCATGCTGGGGTAACAGTAGGGGAAGATGGTGGCAGTCATCAGGCCATTGAAGATATTTCATTGATGCGCAGCATTCCAAATATGACGGTAATCAATCCATCTGATGGCAAGGAAGCAGAAGAAGCAATTAAAGCCGCGGTAGAATATTACGGTCCAGTTTATATTCGACTTGGCAGAGCAGCAACTCCGGATTTACACGGCCCAGGATATGAATTTAATTGGGGTAAAGGTGAGGTTTTACAAGAAGGCAAAGATGTGGGGATCATTGCAACAGGAATTATGGTAGCTAAGGCATTAGAAGCTGCAAAACAATTAAAAGAGCAAGGCATAGAGGCTAGAGTGATTAACATTCATACGATTAAGCCGCTGGATGAAGCGTTGATTATAGAAACCGCAAAGTTGACCGGTAAAATTGTTACAGCAGAAGAACATAGTGTAATCGGAGGACTTGGTTCAGCAGTGAGTGAAGTTGTATCTAAAAACCATCCGGTAAAGATGGCTATGGTTGGCGTGCAAGATCAATTTGGATGTTCCGGATCACCAAAAGATTTGTTGGAAAAGTTCGGTTTGCTTGAGAGCGATATTGTAAAGGCAGTCGTATCCCTTAAATAGTAACAACAAAAGAGCGTATGCGCGATTTGGAGAATTGAGTTAATTTGATTTAATGGAGGGAAAATAATGAAAGCATTAGTAAAAACGGCTTTAGGTGAAGGAAACTTGGAAGTGCTTGATCGAGATGAACCACAAATAAATGATGATCAGGTAAAAATTAAAGTCAAGTATGCGGGCATCTGTGGCTCTGATTTGCATACTTATGAAGGACATTATAAGGTTGCTGCTCCTGTAACTCTCGGACATGAATTTTCTGGTGAAGTTGTGGAAGTCGGTGCCAATGTGAAAAACTTTAAAGCTGGCGATCGGGTTACTTCTGAGACAACATTTGAAATTTGTGGTACGTGCAGATATTGTAAGGAAAAGAAATATAATCTTTGTTCAACGCGTAAGGGATTGGGAACACAGCAAAATGGTGCGTTTACAAACTATATTATTGCGCGCAAGGAAAGTGTTCATTTATTGCCGGAAAATGTGACTTATCTTGATGCATCCATTACAGAAGCGGCAGCTTGTGCTTATCATGGTGTTGCTAAAGCAAAGATTGAGAAAGATGATATCGTGCTTGTATTAGGGCCTGGTCCAATCGGACTATTAGTGGCACAGGTTGTCAGAGCCAAGGGCGGAAAAGTTGTGATGACTGGTCTTACTAAGGATGCAAAACGTCTTGACGAAGCGAAGGCGTTGGGGGTTGCTTATACGATTGATGTACAGACGGAAAGTCCAAGAGAAATCATTGATAAATTAACCGATGGCTATGGCGCAGACGTATGCTTTGATTGTACTGGTGCAGTACCTTCCATGCAAATGGGAATGGATTTGCTGAGAAAGCAAGGACAGTATGTTCAAGTTGGAATTTTTGCAAAAGATGAAGTTGTTGTTGATTTTTCAAAAATCATTCAAAAAGAACTTGTAGTTACAGGAAGCCGCAGTCAGAATACACATGATTGGGAGCCTACCCTTGCACTGATGAATAGTGGAGCGATCAAAGCGAGTGCAATGGTTACGCATAAGATGAAAATTGATGAGTGGGATAAAGCCTATCAGCTTTTAAAAAGCGGAGAAGCGATTAAAATAGCCCTAGAACCATTAGATTAGAAAAATGTGACTGTTGATTTCGGCCGGATGATACAGTAAAAGAGAATAGTTACCATATTGAGCTCAATAGATGGTTTATTTTAATAAAAGAGAATATGAACGGAGAAAGATGTTCCGGTTTAAATAGAATCAAAGAATACGTGTTTTGATCGTATTTAAAACAAACTTAGTGATGTGTCTTGATCTTGATACTGTTAGGTCAGAAAAACCTTGCAATCATGATTGAAGTGAAGTTTTAGATGGGGGTGAGAAGATTGGTGAAGACGGTGGTAATTGGCAGTGATCATGCTGGATTTTTGGTGAAGCAGGACTTGATCAAGAGATTGACAGCAAATGGCTTTGTCGTTGAAGATAAGGGGACGCATAGTGAAGAATCAGCAGATTTTTCCCCGATTGCTAGAGAAGTTGCGGAAACTGTTGCGAAAGATGAGAATAAACAAGGAATTTTAGTTTGCGGTACGGGAATCGGAATGTCCATTATGGCAAATAAAGTTCCGGGAATACGTGCAGCATTGGTGCATGATCTTTTTTCTGCAAAAGCAACACGTGAACACAATAATACCAATGTGTTATGTATGGGAGCACGGATTATTTCTTCGGCTATGGCTTGGGAAATTGTCTCTGTCTGGTTGCACACGGATTTCTTAGGCGGGAAACACGAGAAACGTATTCAATATATTGCTGATTATGAAAATCATCGAAATGAATAGTAAATATCCAGTTTCATTTATTTTTAAAGTTAAAAACCAGAAATATTCTCTCTAGAAAATATTTCTGGTTTTTGATTTTAGAAAATTTGTTACAGAAATTCATCTTGCTTCGCATCTGTGAACAGGCATAACGCTGATGACTTGTTGTGAGCGGACAAACAGAATACCATATTTAGTTTGTAAAGCGAGATGATCATGCTCTACTTCAAGTAATTTTCCGAACAATTCTTTCTGAGTTGTTTCAATAATAAGTTCCATGCCAATCATACTGTTAAGTTTTTTTAGCCAGTAAGGCTCGACTAGCATGAACATTTTAGGCTGAGATCCTTCATTTTCAAGACAATCCAATGATATGTCTCCTTTATTTTGTTTATTTATCATTGTATGCTTTGTTGCCTTGTCAAAGTACAATTTGCATATAAAAAAGACTTGGGGTGCTTCCCCAAGTCTTTTTATACAATTGGTTATATCGTCCATGCAATGCTATTTAGCGCCGGTGTTGCTAGATCAATTTTTGATAAAATCATAAAAATATTTTTATGTTTTAAAGAAAAAGGTACTGCTAAATTGCGCTTGTCTTCAGCGCTTAAATTGATATAAGACAAGGCTTTTTTTATAAATTTCAATGCATCGCTCACATTGCCTTGTGCGCCGGCAGCTTGTGCTTTAAAGCGATAAGCGTTATACAAATAACTGTTGTTTTTGGCAAACCTGGAACCGTGTTCAATTATTTTTTGATCGGCTTCTACCAATGCCAAATCTGTTTGACGTAAAAGATTTAAAGTGATCCATCGCTCAGCCCAAAGTTCACCGCGGTTGATGATATGAAATTTAAAGTGGCTGTTTTCTACTAGAGAAATTGCACTGTTTATATGTGTTAAAGCTTCATGGAAATTTCTTTTCTTTTTACGCAGTATAGAGCTTAAGTTACGTAAAGCCCAAGCTTTGTGCTCAATATCTTCCAGTGTGTGCACCTGTACGTCAAGAACAGAATTCAATAACTGGATTGCATCGTCTATTTTATTGTACGATGGGTGACAGAGAAATTTTGCTAAGGATGCTCTTGTATGCCAATCTTCAAATTCGCCAAGGAATAAAGCGCGAGGCGGTTTAATACCAGTATTTACAACAAAATCAACTAACTTTTGAAAGTCGTCTTTAGTCATGCGAAATACCTCCCACTTGATTGGATTGATAAATACAACGCTAAGCAAAAATATGGACTTTATATTCTTATTATACTGTTTTAAACAAATAATATAAATGATTTAGAATTTTAATTTTTATGAAAATAAAAGGACTATAAATAGCCCTTTAGCAAGTAGAAAACTATGGACGGATAGGCCGCGGGTCGACGAGAAGCATTTCTCCCCAACCGGCAGCCTATCTTTGCGTGAGTTTATAAGTGGAACAGCGTTCGCTATGTTTTATTGCGCGGTATAAGATTTTTATTTTGTCTATAAATTTGAAGGATGATAGATAGCGCTTCATTCATGTCATGAAGAAAGTATAGTTTCATTTTTTTCATCGGAAGTATTAAAGTGGTTGAAATAAACCGCAGGTGAGTTTGCAAAGGCAAAGTTATCTTTACCATCTTTTTTTATTTTATATAAAGCTTTATCTGCTTGTTTCAAGAGCTCATGATAAGTTTGCCCGTCTTGCGGATAAATAGAAATGCCAATACTTCCAGAGATTTTGTAATTTTTATCTTGTTTTGAAGCATGGGTGCGTAACACTTGTGTGATGGCATTTGCTTTCGTGCAAATTTCTTTGATGGAGTGAATATTGTAAAGAAATACAACAAATTCGTCACCACCGATACGTCCGACGATATCATGTTTACCAAAAAGCGATTTTAATTGTGTTGTAACATCGATTAAAACTTCATCACCAACTAAATGTCCCAGATTATCATTAATAGATTTGAAGTTATCGATATCAATCATCATGAAAGCATGTTGCCGATGCTTTTTTGTTTTTATAAAATCATTGATCAGTGACTGGGTAATCATTTTGTTGTATAAACCTGTTAGTGGGTCACTGTGCGCTTTTGCTTGTAATTTTTCTATTTCTCTTTTTTGTGCATCGATATTAACGATTTTACCAACAAATTTGATTGGTTGATGGTGATCATTATAAATGGTTTGTCCTTTGATATGCCACCAGTTATAATGATCTTTTTGTTTTCTATCTAAAATTTTGATTTCCGCGGAAAGTGTTGGTGTGCCCTCTTTTATTTTTTTATAGAGGTTAAGCAGCGCTTTTTTATCTTTTTTTTGAAATAAGGAAGAAAACGGTATGACTTTGGAAACATTATAAATGATCGGAGGCTTTCCGGTGTATTCTTGAAATTTAAGTGAGTTTGTTAAAATATCTGATGCGATATCATATTCGAAAATAATATCGTTCGTTAATTGATTGGTAATTCGATATCGTTCTTTTTCTAAGTCTAAAAGTTTTTTGGCATGTTCATAATTGCCAAAAGTATCTTTAAAGTTTGCTAATTCCTGCTCAGTATTTGTTAATTGAATGGACTTTTTCCTTAATAAATAAGAAAAGTAACTGAGCATAAGTGTTTCAACTAGCAGCGTATCGTAAAAGAATAAATTTATGTTATTTGAAAAATTCCGAAAATTTATTAGAATGAATAAAGAAAGTAGTATGAATAGGATGATTGGCCTAACGTATTTCCGCTGCCAAAATGGCTTATTTGTAATGATAATCACGACCTTTTGACCAAATCTTTTTACTATGAAACAAGATTTCACCTTTTTTACATCGCTATCATGTACGAATTATGGTTGTTTTTAGGAATTAATACCTGTAATAAATTAAAATAAACCAGATTTTCAATAAGGCGTTCAATTTTTTAGTCGTTATTTCGTAATTTTATTTTACAGGACAATTATACTAAGTGAATTGGTAAAAATCAATAAAATATGTTAAATTATAGAAAAATATTTTATGGTGTAAAAGTTATGCTTAAAAATCAACCGAAAATTTCCTGTAAATGATGAAGATTAAATTTAGATGCTGAGTGTCAATCTACGCATGTTTTTCATAGTATACATTAGCTAAAAGCTATCAGTGTTATGAAAAGGGAGGCGTTATAAATGGGTTTTGGAAATGGTAATGGCAATGGCTGGTGGGTATGGTTTTTGATTATCATCATTATTTTATTAGCTTGCTGTAATAACGGATTTAGTAACGACTGCTGATTAAAAAATAAAAAATAAGAATTGGCTGGGCAAGTGGAATTTTAATTCCATCTAAGCTTTAGTCAGAATTATCCATGGACTTAGCCGCTCTTTGCTTTCACTGTAAAAAGTTGAAAGTATGAGAGCGGATGAGTCATCGGATAAAGTAAAGTAGAGCTTTATATTTTGGAGATGGTCTGAGATAGATAGGAATATCTATCTTATTATTTTTTTGTACAAGCTTTTTGGATACCAACGAGTATAAATTTGCAAATTTAGTTCAATTTAATAGAAGCGTGGTTTGCTTGTTTTTGTTAAAATAAGATAGGAGAGATTGATTTTGTGATCGAAAGAATGTTACTGCAGCAATAAATATGGAGGTTTTTTATATGCTTAACATAGGTTGTCATTTGTCGACGGTAAAAGGTTATACGCACATGGGAAAAGAAGCTTTGCAGATTGGTGCAAATACGTTTCAGTTTTTTACACGAAATCCACGTGGCGGTAAAGCGAAGCAGATTAATGAAAAAGATATAGAGGGATTATTAAAAATTATGCAGGAAAATCAGTTCGCAAAGATCTTGGCGCATGCACCCTATACGTTAAATGCGTGTTCTGCTGATGAGCGGACACGAGAGTTTGCATTGGAAATGATGCAGGATGATTTAGCACGGATGGAATATTTGCCGAATAATTTATATAATTTTCACCCGGGGAGTCATGTGAAGCAGGGGGTAGAAATAGGGATAGAACTGATTGTCAAAATGTTGAATCAAATCTTAAAACCGGAGCAAACTACGACTGTATTATTAGAAACTATGGCGGGAAAGGGTAGTGAAATTGGACGTAATTTTGAGGAAATACAGTCTGTTTTAAGTCAGATAGAATTGGCAGATAAAATGGGTGTTTGCTTAGATACTTGCCATGTTTATGATGCTGGATATGATATTGTGCACGATTTAGATGCAGTTTTAGAAAAGTTTGATCAGGTGATTGGGCTGGAGAAATTGCGGGCAATTCATTTAAATGATAGTATGAATGCGTTTGGCAGCCATAAGGATCGGCATCAAAAAATAGGAAAAGGGTGTATTGGCTTAGAAGCAATTACAAATATGATCAACCATCCGAAGTTAAGTCATTTGCCATTTTTCTTAGAAACACCAAATGAATTGGATGGCTATGCTGAAGAAATAAAACTTTTGCGAAGTGCATATCGAGGGAGTAAATGAGAATAAATTTCATTATCAAATAATATACCTTGAAGCACTATTATGATATAATGTAAATACAATGATGAATTCATAAGAAAGTAGGTGGATCTATGACAAATCAAATGTATCGTGCAAAATTAAATCTGGAAGAAATATTAAATGCGGTTACGCATGGGATAGGTACAATATTATCTATTGTTGCGCTTTGCGTTATGATTGTACTATATAATGATGTAAGTACCTGGCATTTAATGAGTGGGGCTATTTATGGTGGATCTTTAGTTTTACTTTACTTAGCATCTACGTTATATCATAGTTTTACAAATGAAAAATTAAAAAGCTTATTTAAATTTTTTGATCATGCGGCAATTTATATTTTGATTGCGGGAAACTATACGCCATTTGCGTTGATTCCGTTGCATGGAGATTTTGGCTGGACAGTCTTTAGTGTCATCTGGGCATTGGCGGCAATCGGTATTTTATTTCAGGTGTTTTTTGTAAGGCGGTTTAAAATCTTTTCGACGATTTGTTATCTTTTAATGGGTTGGTTTGCTGTTGTAATGATCGAACCTTTGATTGCTTCTTTGCAGATAGAAGGGATCTATTGGCTGCTTGCAGGTGGTTTGTTTTATACGGTAGGATCTATTTTTTACTTAGTGAAACGAATTCCTTATAATCATGCAATCTGGCATCTGTTTGTACTTGCAGGCAGTGCCGCACATTTCGTTGCTGTTGTGAATTATGTTCTGCCGCTAAGTGTACTATAGATTTGCTATTGACTATGGCAGGGTAAAATGATAATATAAATTCAATTAAATAGGACTCTTATCTAGAGAGGTTGAGGGACTGGCCCGATGACACCCAGCAACCGGCATCGTAAGATGCAAGGTGCTAATTCCAGCAGGAATATTTCCTGAAAGATGAGAGGGAGCGGATTAGGAAAGCCCCTTTCTCTGGAAAGGGGCTTTTCTATTTTCTAATTTTGTAAAAATCAATTCATTTATTTAGGAGGAATGTATTGTGCCAATTAAGATTCCAAATAATTTACCGGCAACACATATTTTAGAAAGCGAAAATATTTTTGTTATGGATGCTGACAGAGCTTATAAACAAGATATTCGTCCGCTCAAAATTTTGATTTTAAATTTAATGCCGACTAAAATTATTACAGAAACGCAGTTACTTCGATTATTGGGGAATTCACCGTTGCAAGTGGAAGTGGATTTTATTTATACAGCCAGCTATGTACCACAGCATACCGCACAAGATCACTTAACGCAATTTTATGGTACTTTTGAAGATGTACGTCATAAGAACTACGATGGTTTCATCATTACAGGTGCACCTGTCGAACAGTTAGAGTTCGAGGATGTAACGTATTGGGGGGAAATCTGTGAGATTATGGAATGGAGTAAAACACACGCTTATTCAACATTTCATATTTGTTGGGGTTCGCAAGCAGGTCTTTATTACCATTATGGAATAAAAAAATATCCGATTACACCGAAAATATTTGGTGTTTATAAACATACGATGAATGTTGCGCATGAGAAATTATTCCGTGGATTTGATGATGAATTTTATGTACCGCATTCACGGCATACTGAAATAAAGAAATCTGATATCAAAAAAGTGAAGGAGTTGACAATTCTGGCTGAGGCTGAGGAAGCAGGTATTTATGCAGTAGCGAATTTAGAAAAACGGCAGTTTTTTATTACTGGGCATGCCGAATATGATCCATTGACGCTAAAGGCAGAATATGATCGCGATATCAATGCAGGAATGAGGATGGATGTGCCGCAGAATTATTACCCGGGCGATGATCCTACGAAAGCACCGATTGTAAAATGGCGTAGTGTGGCAAATTTACTATTTGCGAATTGGCTGAATTATTATGTATATCAGGAAACACCATTTGATTTAAATGAATTAAATAATTTAAATGACTATATTTATAATATTTGATGAAACAAGGTGCTTTAAAAGAAAATCGTAGCGAATGAGATAAAATATAGGTTATAATATAAGGAAGGGGGGATAACCTTGGATTATCATGAATGGATTGAAAAGGCAGAAAAAACGCATCAGTTGGATAAAAGCGAAATTGTAGCCTTACTAAAGAATGAAGAGTGCCAAGCAGATTTAGCTGCTGCAGCAGATCGTGTGCGTGCAGCTTTCGTTGGTGATGATATACATTTACGTGGGTTGATTGAATTTTCTAATATATGCAAACAAAATTGTATGTATTGTGGGTTAAGACGTGATAATAAAAAGGTGGAGCGATATCGATTATCAAAAGATGAGATTGTAAGTTTTGCGCAAAAAGCGAAGGCTTATGGATATAAAACTGTAGTGATGCAGTCTGGCGAAGATATGCACTTTACAACGAAGCATTTGACGGATATTTTACGTGAAGTGAAAGCACTTGGTTTAGCAATTACGTTGAGTATTGGTGAAAAAACACGCGAGGAATACAATGCTTATAAAGAAGCGGGAGCAGACCGTTATCTGCTTCGCATCGAAACGACGGACAAAGCGCTTTATGAAGAATTAAATCCAGGAATGAGTTTTGAGAATCGTATGCGCTGTCTGCGAGATTTGAAAGAACTTGGTTATGAAGTGGGCACGGGTTGTCTGATTGGATTACCAAATCAAACCGTGGAATCATTGGCCGATGATATTCTCTTTTTTAAATCGATTGATGCCGATATGGTCGGAATCGGTCCATTTATCCCCAATGGAGATACGCCGCTAAAAGACAGTGCGGGCGGAACTTTTCCGATGAGTTTGCGATTTGTTGCGATCTTGCGCTTACTTTTACCAGATATTAATATTCCTGCAACGACAGCAATGGAAACTTTAGATCGAAATGCACGGGTGATTGCTTTGCAGGCTGGTGCAAATGTTGTTATGCCAAATGTAACTGAGGGGGATTATCGTCGTAAGTATGCGCTATACCCAGGGAAAATTTGTATTTATGATACACCTTCGAAATGCTGGGGCTGTATTGGTGGAAAAATTGCCGGTATTGGCAGGAAAATTTCGCAAAATCAAGGCTTTAGAAATAAAGTGCTTTGTAAATGATGTAGATATTCAACAAACGTTTGTTATTAAAATATTCCTTTTAATAGATAAAGAAAAGTATTATAATAGAATCCAAGGTAACTTTTGTTAATTTGGATTTTTTTTTAAAGAGGTGTAATCATGAAAGGAACAATCGTTGGAACCTGGTTGAGTACTGCAAAAAAAATGTGGGGCGAAAACCTAGTGATAGAAGTAATGAAAGAAGTTGGTTGGAAGGGAGATAAGATCTTTTTACCAACAGAAGATGTGGAAGACAGTAAACCTAAAAAACTTGTAGAGTTGGTTGCTCGGAAAATAGGGAAACAACCAGGTGAAGCTTGGCGGGCAATTGGACAAGATAATATTACGACCTTTTTCAGTGTATATCCAGCGTTCTTTCAGAATAAAAATTTATTTTCTTTTTTAGCCTCTATGTACGATGTTCATGTCGAGGTGGTGAAACGTTTGCCGGGGGCAAACCCGCCTGAACTTATTTTAAAGACGATTTCAGAAGATGAAGCGATATTGTCCTACCGATCTAAGCGTGCAATGTTTGATTACTTTCAGGGACTGTTGCTTGGTGCGGCGCAACATTATAAAGAAACGATCGCAACTGATATTATAGAAAAAACGCAAGATACAATTAAAATAAAAATTAAATTTTCGCAGCCAATTACGCGTACGAAGATTTATCGAGTTAATAAAATCCTTGGTTTCACGCACAGTTTAGCGGCGAAGGCTGGAATATTGACAACTTTGGTAAGTCTAGTCGTTGCCCTTCTTTTAAATTTTACTGGCGTTTCCTTGCCATTATGGTCATCTGTTTTAGCGGGAATTATTGCTGCTGTAAGTGTTGGTCAATTGCTCAAACCGATGAAAGCGATTGAGGATGAAATTCAGAGTATAACCGATTATCATTATTTTGAGAGTTTGCAGCTTCAATCCGGTGACGAATTTGAAGTGATGAATCAGCGCATAGAGGATTATAAAAGACGTGTACGCGCTGAATTTACTGGATTTAAAGGAAATAGTGATGAATTAAATCGCTTTGGAGAATCGTTCAATGTTTTAGCGGGGAAGATGAGTTCAACTTCGGATGAAATTACGAATGTTATCAGTGATTTTGCTGTTGCAGCGACCGTGCAGGCAGAAAATACGTCTTCAGCAGTGGCTATTTTAAATGGAAATTTAAGTGCGCTTAAAACAGTCATCGAAGAGCAAGTGGAAAATAATAAAAAACTTGAAGGTGCCGTGGTTGAAATCGATCAAGGTTTCGATAACGTCCAGAAATCTAGTGATAAGTTGAATTCTAGTATGGAGAGATTCACAAAAGTAAAAGAAGCAGTGGAAACATTACAAGTGCAAACGCAAAAAATCACTGAAATTACAGGCATGGTTGCAGCCATTGCCGGACAAACGAATTTACTTGCGCTCAATGCGGCGATTGAAGCGGCGCGTGCAGGGGAGCAAGGACGAGGCTTTGCGGTTGTTGCAGAAGAGGTTCGAAAACTTGCCGAACAATCTCAGGAGTATTCGGAACTCATCAGTACGGATATTAAAGGGATTACCAATACCATTGGTACGGTAGTGGGGTCAGTGGATGAACAATATGAAGTGCTTGCCAATGAAAGCTGCCAATTGAATTCTGTAGTGCGTGACAATACGCAGCATGTTGGAAATATCCGTGGTGTTTCTGAGAATATTATCAATATGATCAGTAAATTGCAGCATGAAATAAAAGATGTCAATGCTGTATATGAGAAAATTGAAACGATTGCCGCTACTTCAGAAGAAAATTCAGCAACAAGTGAAGAGATGAGTGCTGCCGTCGCAGACTATAATGCAAAATTGCAGGATATGCTTGAAAAAATCGGTGAATTTAAAAAGATGGCGCATCATTTTAGCGATGATATTAATCGTTATAAAGTGTAAGGAAAAGGGAAACATAAATAAAAGCAAGTGCAGTAAAAAATTGCACTTGCTTTTTTGTTGCATGATGTTGTTCTCTCAAGGAGAACGTTTCTCAAACAAAAGCCTACGGGTTAACTTTAAAATGATGAAATTGTGTATAATTTGTCTATTGAGTATGGAAAATATGTAATATTTGCTGTAAAATGTAAACGGATTATACTTGTAATGATTTTACAAGTATATGTGCACTTTTTCTATTGGTTGCAAGCGGTACATTATGAACATCGCAAATTCTCAGCAATGCTGTAATATCAGGTTCATGAGGCTGTGCTGTTAGTGGATCACGCAGAAAGATCACAAGATTTACTTTTTCAGTGGCGATTAAAGCACCGATTTGTTGATCTCCACCAAGTGGACCGGACATGAAAGTTTCAATATCAAGGCCGATTTTTTCTTTGATTAAACGGCCTGTTGTAGCTGTAGCTACAAGATGGTAATTCGATAATACATCTTTATGATGTTCTACAAATTCCAGCATTTGTTCTTTCATACGATCATGAGCAATTAAAGCAATCGTTTGCATAATATTACCTACCTTATCATTTGAAAAATTTATTTTTAGTATATACGAAAAAGAGATCTTACTTAAATTAAAGTATAAAACATTTTTAAAGAATGGTAAATAGTAAAGTATTATGAATTGCTATAGTTGACAACGATTGGTACAATATATACATGATAAAAAGAGACGCTTCTATGAAAAATAGCATTATTAGGAGGTTTAGCTATGATTAGAGAAAAACGCAGCAGGATAAAGCTCGCATCGTATTATTCTAAATATATGGAAGAAGGGATTATCGATCCCAATGTACATCCTTGGGTAGCAGAATCTTGGCAGAAAAGTCGAAATAGTCATGTTTCGGCTAAATTTATGTCGACGGAGAACCGACTTTCTGCGTCGCAGTTGGCATTATACCAACAAAAACATAGCAATGCAATTGAATATCTGGAAGAATTCAGTGAGCAGATTAGAGAGTTTTTACAAGACTATAACTTAAGTTTATTGTTAATTGATGCGGATCATTATGTTTTAAAAAGTTATTCCTTGCCATTCTATCAAAAAACACCAGGCGAAATTGAAGGCGTGAGAGTCAGTGTCAACGATGTTGGTACTTCTAGTATCAGTATTGTGCATGAACATAAGACGCCATTTTTATTGTTTGGTCCGGAAATGTGGGTTGAGGAATGTCAGCAGGGTGATGCATGCTCGGCGCCGATTATGATCAATGGAGAGCTTGCTTATATTATTACGTTTGTATCGGTAGAACAAGAGACTTTGCCGCATAATTCTATTATTTCTATCATGCTTACAATCAAGTATGCATTGGAAAAGCATTTAATTGTATCGCTGCGATTAAAAGCACAAGAGGCCATCTTAGATGCTACACCATTTGCCGTATATCATGTTATGCCAGGTGGTGAAGTTGCATATGCGAATAAACTTGGATTGGATCGTTTGGCCGGTATTGGTGTGAAGAAAGAGAATGCAGAAATTTCTAATTTGAGCGATGTTGTTTTGAATTATCGGCATACGCCAATTTATAAAGGATTCAGCGGAGTACCTTCCTATAATAAAGAAGTAACTTGGATTACCAAGGCGAAAACCTATGAGGATATTACAACGGTTGTTCCTCTTGAACGAGATACTGATCAAGCAGTCAGCAGTGTTGTTACAGTTTCTATGCCAATTGAAGATTTGCGTACACTTGTTGCGCATGCAGCGGGATATACAGCGCGTTACAGCTTAAACTCAATGGTTGGTGAAGGTATGACATTTGTTGCGACAAAGGATAAAGCGGCGCGTATTGCGCGCAATCAAAATCATATCTTATTGCAAGGGGAATCGGGTACAGGTAAACAGCGTATGGCGCATGGTATTCATCAATCCAGTGGACGAGCTGCCGGCCCATTGATTTCTGTGAAATGTGGTGATATTACACCGGATCTTTTGGAGCAAGAATTATTTGGTGTTGCGACAAGTCCGGAAATGAGTCACCCTGGCAAATTGGAACTTGCAAATGGCGGGACTTTGTTTATGGATGAAATTGAAAAATTGCCGATTGGTATTGCCAGTATGTTGGCAAAAGCATTAAAAACGCAGACAACCAAACGACTTGGTGAAGATGTTGAACGCCATATTGATGTTCGAATTATATCTGCTTGCGACAGTGATTTAAAACGGTTGACTGAACGTGGTGCTTTCAATCATGCGTTATATGAAATTGTCTCTAAAAGTGTAATTCGCGTTCCTTCACTTAGAAGCCGTCGCGAAGATATTCCTGCATTAGCAAGGCATATTGTGGATGAATTGGCTGCGCAGCATCAAATTGAAGCAAAAGAAATTTTACCAGAGACAGCAGAAGTATTAAAAAATTACGATTGGCCAGGTAATATCAAACAATTACAGGGCGTGATCGAATATGCATTTTTTAATACAGCTGAGAAAGAAATTCGTCCGGAGAATATAAATCTGATGGGGGATATCAAACCGGATAATAGCTGGAAAGAAGATCGTGATGTCTTTGTAAAAGCGTGGCAGGCTGCTGGAGGCAATGTAAGTAGGCTGGCAAATCTTTTAAATGTTAGCCGTGTAACGTTATATCGTTATTTGAAAAAATATGGTTTGGAAAAATCTTAAGATAGATTAACAGGGGGAGCAAGTCTTGCGATTAAGAAAAAAGCCTTGGATTGATGAGGCTATAGTAGAATTTAATGCGTTTGTCTATAAAGAACCGGAATGTATTGAAACGATTGCCCAAAACGGGTGGGAAAAGATGTTTGGGCGTAAAGCACCGCTTTATGTTGAACTTGGAACCGGAAAAGGACGTTTTATTACCCAAATGGCTTTACGTCATCCTGAAATTAACTTTATTGGCATAGAAGCACAGCAGGATGTGCTTTACTATGCTGCGCTCAAGGTCAAGGAATTGGGACTTACCAACGTACGATTGCTGGTGTTTGATGTAAATCATATTGCCTCGTTATTTACTGCAGGTGAAGTAAATCGTTTCTTTATTAATTTTTGTGATCCGTGGCCGAAGGTACGGCATGCGAAGCGACGTTTGACACATGTAAATTTTTTAGAGAAATACAGAAATTTACTCGCCGAATCGGGAGAATTATTTTTTAAGACGGATAATCGTCCGCTTTTTGATTTTTCTTTAGAACAGTTTAAAGCGGCAAAGTTGCCTGTGAGAAATGTTACCTTTGACCTTCATCAAAGTGGAATGGAAGACAATATCATGACGGAGTATGAAGCGAAATTTAGTGGTTTAGGTGAAAAAATCAACCGCTGTGAAGTTGTATTTGGCGATGCGTGAGTGAAGTCAAACTGTATTTCATGGTGTGGGATTTTAGTGGTATCATTGTATAAAAACTTGTAGATATTTATGCAGCCCTTGCATATGATGTAATAGTTGAAAAAACACTGAAATGGAGTGTGAGACTATGCGTCATGCAAGGGCTGTTTTGCCGAATGAGGCTTTGAATATGGAAGAAATAAAGTTTTGGCTGAAAATTATGCAAGAGCATACAACTTTTATTAAAGTTGGTTTACCAAGTGAAGCGAATGATTATATCGAGGCGGTAAAGGAGTTCCATAAAGCTTTTTCTAGTCTATTACAAAAAACAGAGCGATTTAAAAATAATAAGAAATTGCATCCTTTACTTACGGAAATTTCTAGTGTGTTAGTGGAGTTTTGTCATTTTCAACGGAAATTGCTGAGTGATAAAATGAATGCGAAATTAGGTGGTGCACATTATCCATTTTTTTTCGATCATATCATTCGGGAAACAGAATATTTTTTAGTTGTGATTCAGCAGATTGAGACTTCAGATGTCGTCTATAAAAATGTCTCACAGACGAAGGAAATCGTAGTATGGTTGAGATTAATGTCCGATCATGTCAAACTTATATGTCACTACTTAGACCCATCGGAACGTCGGCTGCTAAAAATGTCAATGGAGTACGCGGAATTATTTGATAACTTGGTTTTAGAGGCAAGAGATGTGGCAAGTATGTTATATTGCTATAAAGGTGAAATCGCTGCATTTCGGAGATTTTTGCTAGATGTTCGCTTGGATGTACAGCGTGTTCGTGATTTTAAGCAAATGGCAGCAGAATTGATCTCGGATTGTCGTTTGCTTAGTATTATGAGTGTAGATTTAGTTGATCATATGAAACGAGAATCAGAGCATTTCTTAATGGTATTAACGATGATTGAAAAAGGAATGGTCAAACATTGCCCAGAAGTTTTTCAAGATGATGCAGAGGGCATGAATCTCAATACCCAGGAACGTTTGGATGAAGAAGTTATCATAAAGGATTTTGAAGATGACGCGGAGGAAACAGACGATCATGCAGAAGAACTTAGCTTTGCAGGAGAAGAACGGATAAAAAAAGATATGGCAGAACAGTATACAGATACACCCAAAGCAGTGGAATTGGGTGAAATAGGACTGATACCGGAACAAGAAAATATAGCAGAGCATTGGGAAGAAGAGCCGCTTGTCGCGATTATGCCGATGGAAAGCGAAGAAAATACAAGAATTCGTGAATCCGTTGAGGCATCTGCGGAGGAGAATGTCAAAGACGTTTTAAAGGAAGAAAAAGAAATCGCACCTGAACCAGAAAAACCAGCAGAAAAAAAAGCATCACCAAAAGAACCAGAGCCAATAAAAGAACCGGTTGTTTCGGTACAGGATATAGATTCTCAGGCAGTGGAACCGGTTGGAGAAACCCCTTTAGTAATCCGGGAAAAAGTGTATGCTAAAGCAAGCGATTATAAATATATGCCAAGTAAATATGCGGGAAAAACGCCGGCAGAAAGAATAAAGGAAAAATATCAAAAGACACAAAATAAAATTCGTCCTCTAGGGAAAAAATAAGTCGCACATTGTGCGACTTATTTTAGTGTGTAGACAAACTATGGACAGATAGGTTGCGGGTCGGCGATAAGCACTCATCTGCGTTGTTACAGCAAGGTGCTGCTCGTCGACAGAAGTACGACTCCTTCACAACCCCTTGCTGCGCCTAGCATCTGAGTACTTCTCACCAACCGGCAACCTATCTTCGTACTAGTTTATAAGTGGAACGAATTTCGGTTTTTTCTAAGTTATCAACATAAATATATGATTTGTCTACAGTCTGAAATAAGTCGCACATTGTGCGACTTATTTCAGACTGTGGATAAACTATGAAGAGATAGGCCTTGGGCCGATCGTTTTATTTTTATGGCTAAATCCATATAGAAGTCTTTCCTGCAAAGGTATTTTTTATTGTATGGCGAATGACTTGTAGATACAAGAATTTTTGTTCATTTTTGTAAGCGTTGCATTGTTATGGAGGTAGGATATGGGAAAGCGATTGATTGAAATTTGCAAGGTTTTAGCAAATAAATTTATTTCTAGCAGCAAACGGTTTCCGGAAACAATTTTATTGTCAGCCGGTATCGTTCTTCTTTTATGTATTGAAAACCATATGGCCGGTTCATTAACTGAGGAACAAAGGGAACTCATATATCGGACTTCTCTGATTTTCGGTTTAGGTATTCCAATCACACTTAGTATAAAAGTTTTTCTTGAAAGAAAGCCAATGTTAGGAAAGCTGCAAAAAGTGTTGTTATATCTTTTGGCGATTGTCGGACTGGTTCTATATCATAAATTTTTATTGAAAGATATGGAAATCATACCGATGATTAGATATCTGGCTTTGAATATTACGTTTTATTGTACGTTTCTTTTTATCCCTTATTTTTATAAGCGAGAAAATTACTCGTTGTATATTGTTGATATTGTAACAAAGTTTTTCAGTGTTTACTTATATTCATTGATTTTGTTTACAGGCTTGGCGGCGATGCTGGGAATGATTCATGCGTTATTTTCTCTGGATATTTCGGATAAGGTCTATATAGATATCGGTTTTATCGTCGCAGGGATTTTTGCACCGATTTTTTTCTTAGGTGATTTGCCGAAACGTGATGAAGAACTCACATCGTCTTGTTATCCTAAGGTGCTTAAAGTTTTATTATTATATGTTGTGACGCCGCTGATGATTGCGTATTCGATCACATTATATGTATATTTTGCAAAAATCTTAGTCACAATGCAATGGCCGGAAGGCATTGTTGCGAATTTGGTCATGTGGTATGCTTTGCTGGGGATTGTGGTTACGTTTCTTATATATCCGCTTCGCGAAGACAATCGTTTGGCAAAAGTTTTTATACGATGGTTTCCGATTTTTGTGATTCCTTTGATCGGGATGATGTTTGCCGCATTAGGAATGCGTATTCAAGCCTACGGGATGACGGAAAATCGCTATTTTCCTTTCGTGACAGGATGTTGGATTACAGCCTGTATGCTGTATTTTAGCGTGGTAAAAAAGCCGAGAATGATTGTTTTGACAATTTCAATCGCGGTACTATCTGTATTGTCTGTCCTAGGCCCATGGAGTTGCTTCTCTGTAGCATCATCCAGTCAAAATGCAAGGCTGGAACGTATTTTGGAGAAATATGATGTTGTGCTGGATGGTAAAATTCATAGAATATCAACAGATTTTTCTAAGGAAGATAAAAAAGAGATTGTCAATATCATTGACTATTTTGATCGCTATAAAAAATTGCAGGAAGTTGAGGTACTCCCAGATGGTTTTACAATAAAGCAGATGCAAGCGGTATTTGGTTTTGTGCCTACGAGACGACATGACATATATTTTGTTCATAAGATTGATAGAGTAAATTACGCACTGGACATAAAAGATTTTGAGTATTATATTGAATTTATATTGCCTAAGGTGGAGTTGCCAAACGAGGATAGTAGCGTGTCAATTACTTATACAAAAAGTAGTGGTGATATTCAGATTTTAAGAGACCAGCAAGTTATTTATGAGGGTAATGTGAAAGAAGTAGCAATGCGAATTCACCAAAACCATCAGGATGGTTCAACGCTGAAAAGGAAAGAGTTGATAATTATGGATGAAAATGATAATATTCGAGTTGGTTATGTATTAAAAAATATTTCGGGAACTGATGATGACGGCGATATCGAAATTTATGACATAAGTTTTTCAATGTTAATTAAGTTAAAATAGGCAAATTATTTACGGGAAATAATCTAAAATGATGAATAACAGGGTTTTTATTTTCGCATGCTTGGAGGGCACAAATGAAAAATAAACAAATTGTTGAGGCAATGAAAAAGGGTTTGGTTGTAGCTACAGGGTGTACGGAGCCAGTTGCAATTGCTTATGCCGGAGCTGTAGCAAGAAGTTTTGCAAAAGGAGAAATTGAACGAATTGAGTTATTGGCTAGTCCAAATATGATAAAGAATGCATTTGTTGTCGGCATTCCAGGAACTGAGTTGACTGGATTAAAATATGCGGTAGCAATTGGTTCGATGTGTACAGCCCCAGAAAGAAAACTTGCCGTACTGGAAGGCGTGTCGAGAGTGCAAGTAGAGATGGCAAAGCAATTGGTAGATGAAAATAAGGTAGTATTGGGGAAGGCTGATTTACCATATAAGCTTTATTTAGAAGTTACATTGAAAACGACGATGGATATTGTAAAAGTGAAAATTATTGGTACACATACGAATGTAACGCAAATCGTTAAAAATGGGAAAATTGTTTACAATGGTGGTTGTAATGATGGCTTAGAAGAAAATGATACGACGAAATATTCCTTTGATCTGAAAGACATATATACTTTTTGTTTACAGGTGGATGTACAAGAGCTAGATTTAATTAAGCAGGCGATTGTGTTAAACTCCAGTATTTCTAAGGAAGGATTAGAAGCGCAGTATGGGTTGGCCGTTGGCAAGATGATACAGACCAATATAGGCAAAAAAATTCTTGCTGATGATATGATCAATTATGCCATGATGATTACTGCTGCAGCAAGTGATGCTCGCATGGCAGGGCTTAGCTTGCCGGTCATGAGTAATTCTGGCAGCGGTAACCAAGGGATTGCGGCTACAATGCCAGTTGTTGGTGTGTGGGAGAAAATGGAGAGCAAAGATGAAGAAGCATTAATACGTGCTTGTGCACTTAGTAATTTGGCTACGATTTATATTAAACAGAAATTTGGCGTATTGTCAGCGTTATGCGGTGCTGTAGTAGCCGCTTCCGGCGCGGCTTGCGGCATAACATATCTGCTTGGTGGTGATTTTGAGCAAATTGAAAATGCCATCCATAATACACTAGGAAATGTCGCAGGTATTGTTTGTGATGGTGCAAAATCCAGCTGTGCACTGAAAATCTCTACTTGTACCAATGCTGCGATGCAGGCATCACTTTTAGCATTGAATCATTTGCGCATAAAATCAAACGAGGGAATTGTTGAACAATTAAGTGAAAAAACAATTGATAATTTTGCTGTACTTGGTAATGAAGGCAGTGAAACAATTGATAAACTTATTTTAGATATGATCATTCATAAAGAATAAAATAAGAACAGGTTGTAAACCGAGGACAAGCATGAGGCGGTAAGCACGTATCTGCAAAATCTTGTTGAACTTGCCGCCGGATGATAGCCGTGGCCTTTATCTAGGCTAAGACGCTTAACATATTTGCAAATTCACAATTGCTATTACTAATGGACAACAGGCGTTGATTGATTAAATCAATCACAGATAAATCGGCAAACATATTGCTTGTAGCGATTGCGAATTTTGGATTCGGCAGAAGATAAAGATTTGTAATGGAACGTCCGAGGGGGAATGCACCGATAATTTGATCCATATTTAAGTCAATCACCGTTATGGAACAACTGTCTTCATTGATTATATAAGCATGATTTGATGCGGAATCGATGGCAATATTACAAGGATAGGCATGCAAAGCTTTTGCCGTTTCTGCGGACTGAAAACTAAGATAAATCGGCAATGCGTTTTCTTTAAATATAGCTAAGCCTTCACCGTGGAGTCTACTTTCTGTATATGTAACGAGAAGCTTTTCATGATGAATCGAAAGATTGGTTGGAATTGCTTCCAACTGGTACTCTAAGATAAACTCTCCATCGGGTTTAAAAACTGCGACACTGCCGCTTTCTTTTGCTTCCCAAGCCGTGTAAATTTTATGATTTGCACAAACGATACCAACGCAAGTGGCATTGTCTGGCTGTGCAATGGGGGCAATTGTCAATGTAGTCATATCCAGTCTTTGTAAAACAGCTGTTTGATCAATGAAATAAATGGTTTGAAAGTCCGGTGCGACTGTACATTGAAGCGGAGCGGGAAAATCAACTGGCAGACGATAAAGTTTATAATTTGTTAAATTTATGATAAAGACGGAGCCATTATTTTCGTGTTTGGTGATGAGACATGCTTTTTGCTGTTCTCGGTTGTATTCCAGTAGGATTGGGGTATGATTTTCTGGAATTTTTATTTGCGTTAGAATTCCAGATGTTTTTTGATCAATCAACAAAACCATGTTTTTTAAAAGATCGATCACAAGTATTTTATAAATGCACCACTCCATAGATTTCACCTCTTTTTTACATTCGCAATCCTATTATATGCAAGAAATGTTCATTTTGCTTATTAGAAAAAGATTTTTTCTGTTATAATGAAAAAAAGAAATCATTTGGAGGCTTGATAATGCCAAAGTCTAGGTTATGGGTCAGTCACACCGAAGCGGTGTTATGTATTATGTTTATGTTGATTTTAATAGGGACAGTGAATATTTTTAGTGCAAGTTTTGTAAAAGCTGGTATGGAGTATCATGATACCTATTATTTTTTGAATCGTCATTTAATGAGTTTGACCATTGGATTTACTTGCATGCTTGTAACGATCAAATTTGATTATAAAAGATGGCGTAAAATGGTTCCATTAATTTTAGCTTTAACGATTGCAGCGTTGGTGGCTGTAGATCTTGTTGGGATAGAAGTAAATGGATCACGACGCTGGCTTAATATTGGCATGCAGTTTCAACCCTCTGAACTTGCCAAACTTGCGACGATATTATTTATGGCTGCTTATCTGGGACCGAAAATTGATAGACAAAATAATATTTCTATGTTTACGCGACAAATGGGAATTATAACAATCATGGGATTCTTAGTTTACAAACAGCCGGATTTAGGGACTGCGGCAATTATTGTTGGGATCGCATTTTTTATGCATATTCTTGCTGGTATGCATAAGGAAGAGGCAGTTTTATTATCTGTCTTGGCTGTTATGGTCGCGGTTATTTTGACCTTTTCAGCCTCGTATCGAGCCGAGCGTGTCTGGGCTTGGTTTGATCCATGGGCGTATCAAGGAGATAAAGGATATCAAACCGTACAATCAATTATTGCGATTGGTTCGGGTGGTTTTTTAGGTGAAGGTCTTGGGATGGGGACGAGCAAATTTTACTATTTACCGGAAGCCCATACGGATTTTGCTTTTGCAATCTTGTGTCAAGAGATGGGCTTTATTGGTGCACTTTGTGTATTCTTTTTATTAGCAGCAATGGCCTGTTACAGCGGGAAAATTGCAAGGCAAGCACAAGATGGTTTTGGAAAGATGCTTGTCATTGGAATTACGATTTTAGTCGTTGGACAAGGTATTGCCAATATTGCAATGGTTTCCGGTGTTCTACCGGTTATAGGGGTGCCGTTACCATTCATTAGCTATGGCGGTACATCACTCATTATCAATATGACTGCGATGGGAATCGTTGTAAATGTCGGTAGGCAGGCAGCAAAAAAACAAGCACCGGGACCAAATGGCGGGGAAAAATCTGCACTGCCAAAACGAAGCTTTAGATTATTGCGTAAGGGCGCATAAAAATAGAGTCCGTCAATTTATGATGGACTCTATTTTTATGCCTTTTTGAGAAGTCACAAAGTCTGTTAACTTCACATAATATATAGTAATTTAATGAGAGGAGGAACTCTTTATGGAGGAAGAATTGCGACCTTGTATCGATGATTGTAATTGTAAAGAAGATTTGCATGTGATAAAAAAACACAAAATGTGTTCGAATAGAATGCTAGCTCATTCTTATATGAAATGGCAAAGTTATGAAAAAGCGTTTTGCCCACGCGAGGCTTTAATGAAAGGAACTTTATTTCCTGAATTATGGGGTGTATATAGAATTCCTAAATAAGAGATGGGGTGATTTATAATGATGTGTGAAAAGCAGGCGACAATGCTTGCTAAAATTCAAGAGATGGAGTTCATTGCGATTGAACTTAATTTATATTTAGATACACATCCATGCGATGATGAGGCATTGTGTGATTATAATCGCGCGGTAGAGGATTCACGATGCTTGGTAAGAAAATATGAAGCTGAATTTGGACCACTTTATAATTTTGGGTTAAGTGCAAATTGTGAAGATGTATGGCAATGGATTAAAAGCCCATGGCCCTGGGAAATATAGGGGGGAATCAAATGTGGATTTATGAGAAAAAATTAGAAAGACCAGTTTGTGTTAGCTGTCCGGATGTCGCTTTTGCAAAACTTGTTGTTACGCAATATGGAGGGCCGAATGGCGAGTTGTCAGCGTCGCTGCAATACATCAATCAACGTTATTCTATGCCAACAAATAAAGCACGCGCGCTTTTAACAGATATTGGAACGGAGGAGCTTGCGCACCAAGAGATGATTGCCACTTTAGTCTATAAATTAACAGAGGGTGCCAATCCAAAGGATTTCGAAGCAGCAGGCTGGGGCGCGAATTGGGTACAGCATGGCTGCGGTTTGTTCTGGACTGATGCGGCTGGCGTACCATGGAGTGCAAAATATGTGTCTTGTCTAGGCGATCCAATTGCCGATCTTACGGCAAATCTGGCGGCGGAGCAAAATGCACGTGCCACTTATGAACATTTAATTGCAATGACTTGTGATCCAAAAGTAAAAGATATGCTTCGCTTCCTGTGGCAACGTGAAGTTGTACATCTGCAGCGTTTTGGCGAAGCGCTTAATGATATGGAAGAGTGGATGTGTAAATGTAAACGCGTTTGGACGGGAACCGATGCTAAAGAAGATGAAAAAGTGTAAACTTGCATATCTGTATCTTCGGTATCAAAGAAAAGTTAGAATTTAGTTTATGATATAAATTTTATATTCAGTGATTTAAAATTAATATTTTAAATATAATGCAAAGGGTGTTATAATTGCATCAAGAAAAAGATATTGCGTTTGCTGTTTACAAAATGCACACAAGGCCGTGTGAAGTCAAAGACTTCACACGGCCTTGTTATTTTTTATCGCAAGAGATTGGATGATAAGTAAGACATTCGGAAAGATAGTTTGGAGGGAACTCGCATATGAAAATTCATTTTACGTTAAATAATGCGCCCGTTTTGGTGGAAGTAGAACCACATCGTCGAGCCATTGATATACTCAGAGAAGATCTGGATCTCACGGGAACAAAAATAGGTTGCGGTGAAGGCGACTGTGGTGCATGTACCATCATTTTGGATGGTAAAACTGCAAATTCCTGCTTGGTTTTAGCGCCGCAACTTGATGGAAAGACCGTTTTAACAATTGAAGGGATGGGAAGTTACGATAAACTGGATGCGCTGCAGCAAGCGTTTATTGATGAAGGAGCTGTACAGTGTGGATTTTGTACGCCGGGGATGCTGCTGTCAGCAAAGGTGTTGCTTGATCACAACCCAACACCGAATCGGCAGGAGATCATGGAATCAATATCCGGGAATTTATGTCGTTGTACAGGTTATGCAAAAATTGCGAATGCGATTGAAAAGGTTTGCGGAGAAGGGGAATAAGGAGGAAGTAACATGTCAGAACTATTCGTAGTAGGAAAATCCGTAATTCGCAAAGATGCATTAGATAAAGTCTTAGGGAAAACACGCTATAGCGCAGATTTGAAAATGCCGGGGATGTTGTATGCGAAAGTGCTAAGGAGTACAGTTGCACATGCGTTTGTTAAAAAAATCGATGTTGCACAAGCGAAACTTTTGCCTGGTGTGCACGCTGTGCTTACGGCGAAAGACGTCCCGGGGCTGAATGGACATGGGATTATTTTTAAAGATGAGCCGGTGCTTGTAGATCATAAAATTCGTAAGATTGGTGATGCCTTGGCAGTCGTTGCGGCTGAAACGGAAGAAATCGCGCAAAAGGCATTGCAGCTTATTGCGGTTGAACTCGAAGAGCTTCCCGTAGTTGCAGATGCCGTAAAGGCAATGCAGGTAGATGCGCCAAAAGTTCATGGCGACAGCAATATTTTGGCCTTGCGTAAGATCGTGCAAGGCGATGTTGATGCAGTATTTAAAACAGCTGAGATTCTTGTGGAAAACGAATATACAACGCAGATACAAGAACACGCGTATATTGAGCCAGAGGCGGGAATCGCCTATATGGAAGATGAGGTTGTTGTCGTCAAGGCATCTACACAAAATACACATTTCGATTGTCGTGAAATTGCGCGTAATTTGGCATTGCCGCAAAGCCGTATACGAATGATACAAGCGCCGACAGGTGGCGGCTTTGGTGGAAAACTCGACATCTCGGTGCAAATTTATGTAGCATTGCTGGCCTTTAAAACTCACCGTCCAGTCAAACTTGTATATTCACGGGAAGAATCTATTATTACTTCTTCTAAGCGACATCCATGTGTCATCAGGTATAAAACTGCTGCCGATAAAACGGGAAAACTATTGGCTGTAGATGTACATGTTGTTGCCGATACAGGTGCCTATTCCTCCTATGGGCCGGCACCGATTACCCGTTTGGCGGTACATGCCGCAGGCCCCTATGAAGTTCCAGCGGTTAGAGTATATGCTTATACCGTTTATACCAATAACCCTACTGCGGGTGCTATGCGTGGTTTTGGTGTACCGCAGATTGCATTTGCCTACGAGCAGCAGATGGATATGATTGCAGAAAAAGCAGGCATTTCTCCACTGGAAATACGACTCCGCAATACATTGAAGAAAGGCAGTATGACATCAACTGGCCAAGTTATGGATATACAAGGGACAATTGCTGATACCTTAGTGCCAGCCTACGAAAAAGTGAAAGCAAGCAAGAAACGGCAATTGCCGTCACATAAAAAACGGGGCGTTGGAATGGGCTGCTTATATTTTGGGATCGGCAATACAGGACAGCCAAATCCCGCAGGCGCATTTTTAGACGTGATGGAGGATGGAAGCGCGCATTTAATGGTAGGCGCTGCTGATATTGGGCAAGGGTCTAATACTATTTTGGCACAGATTGTGGCGGAAGAACTGGGCATCGATTTTAAAGATGTAAAAGTTACGTCGGCTGATACGGGAGTTACACCGGACGGCGGTGCATCTTCAGCCAGCCGTCAAACTTATATCTCGGGCAATGCGGCACTAAAATCTGCTCAAGTTGTAAAGAAAATGCTGTTAAATGAGCTCGTAGCATGGCAAAAAATCTCGCTGGAGGAAGTCGAATTTAAAGAGAAGTCTGTTTTTATTCAGCAGAAGCAGACGAAGATTACAGTTGCACAATTGATTACTCGTTGCCGGTCTAAAGGTTTGATGACGATTGGTCATGGCTGGTATAATCCAACGACAACAGCATTGGATGAGGAAACCGGACAAGGTAATCCATATGAAGTATATTCGTTTGCCAGTCATGTTGCGGAAGTAGAAGTCGATACGCAGACAGGGCAAGTGGAGGTAACGCGCATTGCGGCAGCACATGATGTTGGGCAGGCCGTTAATCCATTGCATGTAGAGGGACAGATTGAAGGTGGTACGATTATGGGCGTCGGTTATGGTGTATATGAAGAAATAAAAACGGCCGAGGCCAGTATAAAGACGCCATCGTTTGCTACGTATATTATCCCATCCTCTATGGATGTTCCGGTTGTAGATACAATTATTGTTGAAGAAAACGCCAATACGGGTCCTTTTGGAGCCAAGGGGTTGGGTGAGCCGCCATTGGTTGCACCGGCAGCTGCAATTGCCAATGCGGTATCGCAAGCCATTGGTGTCAGAATCAGCGCTTTGCCGATTACACCAGAAAAAGTTCTGAAAGCGTTGCAAAAGAAAAACGGATTACAATAAATAGAAGATGCATGCAAGCGATTTTATATGATTGGCTTTTGACACAGTAAAATATGTTGGCAAAAATGAGGTGAGATTAAAATGTCACAGCATACGATGCAACCGTATGTATTGCAAACGATCGATAAAGCACAGCAGGAGAGCATAGAAAGAATCAGACCTTTGTTATCGGACTCTGAGAGCAAATCTGTGTTACCCACGCTGGATGAAATTTTGGGGATTTTTGCTCAAAAGCAATTGCCGCAGGCAATAATCGCTCATAGCATAACAGTTGCCTATGTTGCAGTTTGCATTGCCGGCTGGCTGAAGGCAAGCTGTAAATGTATAAAGATTGACCTGCCCAAATTGGCGGCTGGTGCTTTGCTGCATGATATCGAAAGGCTTCAGCCTAACCATGCAAGCAGAGGCGCGGATTTTGTTGTGGGCATGGGATATCCTTCTTTAGAACCGATGATCGCAGTGCATATGGAACTTATATTTTTACCCGGTCAGGCACTTGGAGAAGAGGCAGTCTTATATTTGGCAGATAAGATTTGTCAAGGTTCGGAAATTATTTGCTTGGAGTCCCGTTTGGTGCAATGTATACAAAGGTATGGCGACTTGCCTAATATACGGAGAAAGTTTAAGACGGCATGCATGATTCGTGACCGTATCGTGGAAACGATAGAGACAACCAATATTTTAGCAACTGAAAAAATACTGTGGGAAACGATGATGGCAAAAAAAATGTAGGACTAGGAGTGTGATCCTATGGGATATCAATATATAAAATCGCAAACGATTGCGCAGGCTGTTGATGCTATGATGCAATCCCCTGTTCATCATCTGTTAGCGGGTGGTACGGATTTGCTGGTGAAAATGAAGTTAGGCCGCATTACAGCAGGTACATTCATCGACGTAAGCGATGTAAAGGAATTACAGCAGATTACCTTGGATAACGGTATCATAACGATTGGGGCGGCCGTTACCCATACACAAATCGCCGGCTCACAAGTTATGCTGAAGTCTGCACCTGCGCTTGCCGCGGCATCGGCATCCGTGGGTTCACCGCAAATTCGAAATCGGGGTACGATTGGTGGAAATTCCGGCAATGCTTCACCGGCGGGTGATACGATACCAGCATTACTGGCTTATCGTGCGGAAGTCTGCATTGCTGGCGCGCGAGGCATCAGAAAAGTTCCGCTGCATCAATTTTTTATCAGACCGGGGAAAACCGTGCTGGAAGCGGATGAATTGATCGTAAGCTTTTCATTTTCTGCCCAGCATAGGGGGCAAGGCAGTGCCTTCGGAAAAATTGGACAGCGAAAAGCACTTGCGATTTCGATTGTAAATGCAGCCTCTTTTGTTGCTGTGGATGCAGATCAAATTGTAACACAAGCCAGAATTGCATTTGGCTCTGTTGCGGCTACCCCGATTCGGAGTTTGGCGGCGGAACGAGTATTGGTTGGTAAAAAACTTACGGATGATAACATTCGAGAAGCTGCAAAAGCAGCCGGCGCAGAGATCAATCCGATTGACGACTTGCGTTCAACCGCCGAATATAGAAAAGAAGTAGCAGCCGTGCTGGCACAAAGAACTCTGGAACGTAGTAGGAATTGCTTGTACGCGTAGTGCGGCATTTGGTGCAAAGAAACGTTGCATAGGCAAAGGCATGATGAAAGAAAGGGGAATTTGCATGTTGACGAAACGTAAGGAGTTAAGACGGATAGCCGGAATTGTTGTAGCTGCAGGCCTATCTAAACGGATGGGGCTATTTAAACCATTGATGCCATATACACATGGCAGTATGATCGAAACTACCGTAACGAAGCTCCAACAGGCCGGCACAGATAAAATCATCCTGGTCACCGGGTATCGGTCAGCGGAAATTGCAGAGCGGTTTTTACACGCAGAAAATGTTTTACTGGTGAAAAATGAGCAGTATCTATATGGTGATATGCTGGAATCTGTACAGCTGGGATTAAAAGAAGCTGTAGATTGTGATGCAGCCTATGTTATGCCTGGTGATATGCCGGCTATAGCAGTAGAGACGTTTTTAAAAGTACGTCATAGTATGGAACAAACAGGGGCAAAAGTTGTATTTCCGACTGTTGCAGGCAAAAAAAAGCATCCGCCATTCATCCGTAATGCCTGTTTTTCGACAATCTGCAAGTTTCGTGGAGAAGGCGGACTCAGAGTTATTTTAGACAAATTTTCAGCGGAAACTGCACGCGTGCCGGTTGAGGATATTGGATGTACGCTGGATGCCGACACATGGAAAGATTATATGCGGCTTTTGGAATATCAAAAGCAAAGAACCATCCTTGCTATGCACGAGCAGGTTACCTAGTGATGTCAGCATTGACAAGTTTTTTATTCACTGGTGATTTGTTCAATGAATTTCCGTGGCAGTGATGAAAGTGTTATATTTTTTTTCGTAATCAGATAAATCTGTGAGTCAATAGAAGGATGTTCAATTTTTTTGATGCGTAAAGATTTTTTATTCTCAAATAACATGGCGGAGGTATAAGGCATAATTGCGATGCCAATATCCGCATCTGCAAGGTAAAAGGAAGAACCGATATAATCGTTTTCGCAGACGACTTGTAAAGAGATATTCTTTTCTTCGCATAAGTTATCAAGGATTTTTTTGTAACGACGATGTACAATCAGCGGTTTTCCGATCAGATCTTCTAAGTTGATGCTGTCGTCTTTCGTATCTGCCAAAAACTTTGTTGAACCGAGTGCAACAAAAAAATCTTTTTCATTCTTTTCGAGAAATGGATTCTTTACAGCTATGATCTGATAGCGTTTTTGGTTGAAAGGGGCGCGGACGAAGGCGAAGTCGACAAGGCCGTTATCAAGTAATTCAATAGCCCGAAAGGTATTGCATTCATGAATCTTATAGTTGACATCGGGATATTTTAGTTGGAAATCATGAATGCTTTTAGGTAAAATAGAGCCGCAAACAGATGGAATTGTGGCGATGTTGATCGTGCCGAACATTTCTTTGCCAATATTTTGCATAAGCGAAATGGATTGATTGGTGAGTGCTAAGATTTGCATGGCCTTATCTTGAAAAATTAGGCCTTCGCTCGTGATATGCAGTGTATGACCTTCGCGGCTAAAGAGCTTTACTTGTAATTCCTCTTCTAATAATTTGAGCTGATAGCTTAAAGGTGGCTGGGACATATTGAGTTTTGTGGCTGCCATTGTCATGTTGCCGGTTTCGGCGATTGCCAGAAAATATTCCAATTGCTTATACGTCATAAAGTTTCCTCCATAAGTTAGATTGGTAATGCAATATGGATCGATCATGAATTGGAGACAAATGTTAATATAATTTTTATATAATGTGATTTAATTTTAATATTTTTCATATCAAATGTATAGTGTTATAATTAAGACATAGTTTAAAACAAAAAAGCATATTTTATTAATTTTGCAGTGCACACAATGCCGTGTGAAGTCAAGGACTTCATGCGGCTTTTATTTTTGCCTTGTGCGAAGTGAATTTTGTATATTGAAATTTTGGAGGGACTTTACAATGGGAAAAGTGCTGATTAAAAACATTGGAACGATTGTGAGCGGTAATATCGATCAACCGATTCTTACTGGGGATTCCATTCTGATTGAAGATCACAAAATTGTTTCGATTGGAAAAAACCTGACGGCAGGTGCTGCTGTACAGGTGATTGATGCGAATGGGACAACGGTAATTCCTGGACTGTTTGATTCTCATGTTCATACGACTTTGGGTGATTATGCGCCAAGGCAAAAAACGTTGGATTATATCGCCAGTGCCTTGCATGGTGGAGTCACTACGATGATTTCGGCGGGCGAATGTCATACACCCGGACGGCCAAATGATCCGATTGGGACAAAAGCACTGGCGATTGTCGCAAGCAAATCTTTTTATAAAGCACCGCCAGCAGGTGTTAAAGTACATGGCGGCGCATTGATTTTGGAAAAAGGGCTGACGGAGCAAGATTTTGCTGATCTTAAGGAAGCTGGCGTATGGTTGGTTGGAGAAATTGGGCTTGGCAGTGTAAAAAAGCCAGAGGAAGCTGCGGTGATGGTGGAATGGGCGCATAAATATGGATTTAAGGTGCAAATGCATACGGGGGGAACTTCTATTCCGGGTAGTTCTACGGTAAGCGCATCTGACGTTATGGCGACAAAGCCTGATGTGGTATCGCACATTAATGGCGGGCCTACCGCAATCTCACCGCTGGAGATTGATAAGATTCTTGAGGATACTACACTGGCTGTGGAAATTGTACAATGCGGTAATCCTAAAGCAGCACAGCATGTGTTCAAAAGAGTAAAAGAGTTAAACGCATTTGATCGTGTGATCTTTGGTAATGATGCACCTTCCGGCACGGGGTTGATTCCTTTAGGTATTCTGAGAAATATCTGCTTTGCAGCATCCATTTCTGATGTAGCACCAGAACAGGCGGTCTGTATGGCAACCGGCAATACCGCGAAAGTATATGGGTTAAATACTGGAGAGATCGCGCCAGGGAAAGAAGCAGATCTTGTATTGATGGATGCGCCGATGGGGTCGATTGCCGAAGATGCGCTGCATGCTTTCGCCACTGGCGATATTCCCGGTATCAGCATCGTCATGATCAATGGCAAGGTTTTGGTAAACAAGAGTAAAAATACGCCGCCTGCCAAAAAAGCAGCCATAGTAATACTCGACATAGCGTAATTGAGAGGATGATAGAGATGAAAGAACCAGAAATTAGAAAAGTTGTTACCAATGTAGAAGACATTTATATTGAAGGTTTTAAAAAATTAGACAAACCCTTACGTCGTTGCGTTGTTGCAGCAGTGATTAAGAATCCTTATGCTGGCAGTTACGCAGAAGAACTTGGCGAATTGACGGAAATCGGCGAATACCTCGGTGCGTATCTGACGAAAATTGCCGCAGAACGTTTAGGCGCAGAGGCAATTGAAAGCTATGGAAAAGGTGCAATCATTGGCGTAAATGGCGAGCTTGAACATGGCGCTGCGATTTTGCATCCCAAATTTGGCAAACCGATGCGCGATGTACTTGGTGGTGGTAAAGCCATCATTCCTTCGGCGAAAAAATCCGGAGGTCCTGGGACCAGTCTTGATGTTCCGCTTCATTATAAGGATGCGGCTTTTGTTAGAACACATTATGATGCAATGGAGATTCGTATTGCAGATGCACCGAAGGGTGATGAAATTATCGTTGCGGCTGCTTTTACGGATGGCGGTCGTCCGCATCCGAGAATTGGCGGTTTGCAGGTGTGTGAAATTAAAGGTGAAGACGGTTTGAGATAAGCACGATTTCTGTACACTGGCGTCACAGAAACTGTCCTGGGTTTGGACACTTTTGCGACGCTTGTTTTGTAAAGAGAGCTTGCAGGAAAAGAACGAGCTATGTGATCCGAGCAAGAAATAAAGGAGGATGCTGACAATGGAAGTTACAGTAGATAGCATGTACGAATCGAAAAAAATAATTGCCAGGTTGGATAAATTACCCTTATCGCGTTTTCATTATAAGATGCTGGGGATCAATGGGCTGGCTTGGGCCTTTGATGCTTTTGATGTCGGTATCGTGACGTTTATTGTGACAGCGCTCGTAAAAGATTGGGGGCTTAGTACTGGACAGGTTGGCGTTCTTTTAAGTTCCGGTATGGTGGGAATGATTGTCGGAGCCTTTTTATCAGGGCCATTGGCGGATCGATATGGGCGTAAAGCTGTATTTAAGTGGACCCTATTGATTTTTTCGATATTTTCACTGCTTTGTGCGTTTGCCTGGGATTTTACTTCTTTGGTCGTTTTTCGTTTTCTGGTTGGGGTAGGCCTTGGCGGAGAAACGCCGGTTGTTACCTCGTTATTGGGTGAATTTATTCCGGCAAAAAGCAGAGGGAAGGTACAGGGGCTTTTAAACTGTTTTTGGGCCGTTGGCTGGATTGCTGCTACTGCGGTCAGCTATTATGTGATACCAGCCGTCGGCTGGCGGTGGGCGTTTGTCGCCGGTGCACTTCCTGCACTCTATATCTGGGTGATTCGCCTGCATTTACCGGAGTCGCCGCGTTGGTTGGCTTCTGTAGGCAGGGCAAAAGAAGCAGCAGACATTATGCAGGGGATTGAGGCGGTCGTTGGTAAAACGAAACCGATTGCGGTAATCACGGAGATGGATGTGGAAAAGGTCATGGATCTTAGCCCTAGACCCATCGGCGATTTGTTTAAGAAAAAATATCTTAAAACGACAGTGATGCTTTGGCTTCTTTGGTTCATGGGGATGTTTGGCTATTATGGGTTATTTTCTTGGATGCCGACACTGTTGGTCAAGGCAGGTCATAGTATGATCCAATCCTTTCAATATGTACTGTTTTTGCAGCTGGCATATATACCAAACCAGATACTTTCTGCTTATTTGATGGATAAAGTCGGCAGGAAGAAACTTCTCGTAGGAAATCTTTTCTTCTCAGCAGTGGCTGCTGTTATATTTGGTATTGCGATGGGAAGTCAATTGGCTACGGTAGAAGTTATTTTGCTTGGCTTGGTGACCTCGTTCTTTGTTTCGGGGATTTGGGGTATCACCTACACCTATACGCCGGAACTTTATCCTACAGGAATTCGTGGTACTGGTACAAGTTGGGCATCGACCTGTTCCAGATTTGGCTCTATGTCGGCACCTTTGGTTATTGGTTATAGCTTAAATGCAATCGGATTCGCCGGCGTATATGGAATTGTAGCGGTAGCCTTTGGCATTGCATGCATCGCAGTTTTAACATTAGGGGTAGAAACAAAAGGAAAAACTTTATAACAATTGCGTTGTAAACAAAATTGCAGGCAGAGGATCGGTTGATGTTGTATGCAGAAAAGACACGGCAGCGAAGGAGCGTAGCGTATTTTAATTTTATACAGGGATAATAGGTTGAGATAATTTATGAAAAAGAGAATCTTTGGAATTATATTGGCAATGATGGTTGCCGTTAGTATTTTAGCGATACCGGAAATTGAAAATCTGTCCAGCGTAGGGCAACGTTGTCTGGCGGTCTTTTCAGCGGTGTTCATCTTATATTTATTTGAATCGATTCATGTAGCGATTATCAGTTTGTTGATTGTACCGATCTTGGTGATTTTTCAAATTACGGATATTCATATGGCGCTGAAAGGGTTTTCCTCAACTTCTACCTATTTGATCATTGGTTCTTTTGTTATGGCGGCTGCCATGCTGAAATCGAATTTAGGTGATCGAATAACCTATTGGGTGCTGGTGAGGGTGGGGAGCAGTGCGAAACGAATATCGTTTGGCATTATGTGTGTCAATATTGTGATGGCTTTTTTAATTCCGTCTTCAACAGCACGGACGGCGATGTTGCTGCCGATTTGCATAAAGATGATCCATTTATTTCGAGATAAAGAACAACGTGGCGGGCGTTTTGGTGCCAACCTTTTGATGACGCTTTGCTGTACCAACTCAACGATTAGTGCAGGGATATTAACTTCAACGGTAACGAACCCGATGGCAGTACAGTACATTGCATCGGTTACAGGGCAGACCGTATCTTTTGTCAAATGGTTGGAGTGGGGATTTCCGCCGGCATTGCTTATGACGATCGTTTCTTGGGTGCTCATTCAGCTTATTTTTTCTTCAAAAATCAATGCAGATGGACATGGACGGGAATATTTTCAGCAGAAGTTAAACGAGCTGGGTACAATTCGTAAGAGTGAAAAAAATGTTTTTATCATATTTTTGGGAACGATTCTGCTCTGGATATTTGGAGAAAACTTTGGCCTAGACAGTACGACTGTATGTCTTCTGAGTGCCTGTATTTTATGTTTGCCGAAGGTTGGCTGTCTGGATTGGAAGGAATGTCAGGCAAGTATTTCATTGAATGTAGTATTTGTCTGTAGCGGCGGCATCAGCCTTGGCGCGGCGATGAGTGATACAGGGGCTGCAAACTGGCTGGCAGATAGCATTTTTTCGCTGCTGCATCTCAGTCAATATTCCGCGGCAGCAACGATTAGTATTTTACTGGTGATCGTGCAGTTTATGCATGTTGTATTTGTTGGCACAGCGACAATGGCGAATGTGTTTTTCCCAATTCTCGTAGGAATTGCCGAAGTATCGAATATCAATCCAATGCTTACGGTATTGCCGGCAGCTTTTATGATCGGCGGTTATCCGATTTTGATGTTTTTTAATACGACGCCAAATATTTTATGCTGTGATACCGGAGAACTAAAAAATCGAGACTTCCCGTTGTTCGGCTGCTGTGTATCGATATTGGCTTGTATCGTTTATATTGTTTGTGTTTACTGGTATTGGCCGTTGATTCATGCAATGTAAAGACACAGAGGGGAATGCGCTAAGCTGAGGTGTCTTGCGTTATAAAAACGTAATTTAAAAGTAAAGTGGGGATAACAATGAAAATTGGATTTATCGGTCTGGGAAATATGGGCAAACCTATGGCGTTGAATCTTTTAAAGGCACAATATGATGTTACCATTTGCGATGTGAATCAAGCGGTAGTGGAGGAGTTTAAAGCTGTAGGTGCAAAGGCAGCTGCTACGCCGGCAGAGCTTGCCAAATATGTGGATGTTGTCATCACGATGCTGCCGAATGGAAAAATTGTCGAACAAGTTGTTAATGGCGAGCAAGGAATTCTGCGCGCTGCTGACCCGGGGCTTTGTATTTTAGATATGTCGAGTGTAGCGCCCGGGTTCACGCAGCAGCTGGCTGCTTTAGCCGCTGCGCAGCAGGTGGATTATATGGATGCACCGGTCAGCGGAGGAGTAAAAGGTGCTACGGATGGTACGCTGACGATTATGGCCGGAGGCGCTCCTGCGATTGTAAGCAAATGTCGTCCGATCTTAGAAACTTTAGGGAAGAAAATCTACGAAGTCGGTTCTGTAGGTGCAGGGGATGCGATAAAAATGGTCAATAACCTTCTTCTGGCAGTCAATATGGCAGCCGCAGCAGAAGCGTTTACGCTGGGAACAAAAATTGGCTTAGATCCACAAATTATGTTAGACGTTATCGGTACAAGTTCTGGAAACAGTTATGCGTTGCAGGCTAAAATGCCAAACTTTGTGTTTCAAGGAAAATTTGAACCTGGTTTTATGATTGATCTACAATATAAAGATCTCGAACTGGCTGTGCAGACAGCGAAGGAAACGCAGGTGCCGCTGATGCTCGGCAATGTCGTACAGCAACTCTATGGACAGTCACAAGCAGCAGGTCTTGGCAAAGAAGATATTTCTGCGATTATAAAGCCGCTCGAACAGCTTACGGGAATTCAGGTGCGTAAATAATGTTCGAAAAAATACGGTGGATGCAAGAGCGCAAGTGTACAGCTGATGTTTTTACGTTACTGGACATTGAACCCCAAAATGAACATTTGGTTGGCGCTATGTTGCTGTTAGATGCGGAAGGGTTGCTGGAAGGCACTTGTGATGAATTTGTCTTACAAAAAATATTGGAAAAGCGCCGTCAAACCATATGGGAGAAACCCAGTACTTTTTGGATTGAAGACCAAGCCGGCAAACGTTATCGATTCTATTGGGATAAAGTTATGCCGCCACCCCGCATCATCGTTATGGGAGGCGGACATATCAGCCAGTCCTTGGTACAAATTCTAGGCATGCTAAATTTTGATATCACGGTCATTGACGATCGACCGGAATTTGTGAATGCAGCTAGATTTCCTGCCGCACAAACCTGTATTTGTGATAGTTTTAAAAAGGCTTTGGGGCAGTTGACAATGGATGCTTCAACTGCGTTGATTATTGTTACACGCGGACACCGTTATGACATGGATTGTTTACGTTTTGTTATTGATAAGAGTTTCTGTTATCTTGGGATGATCGGCAGTCGAAAAAGAGTGAAAGAAATTATTGAGATGTTGCAGCAAGAAGGATTTTCGAAAGAGCAGCTACAGCGCTTATATGCACCGATTGGTTTGGATATCGGTGCACAGACGCCGGCAGAGATTTCAGTCAGTATTGCTGCAGAAGTTATCATGGCCTTTCGTGGTGGCTTGGGAGGAGCACTCAGTAAGATAAGGAGATGATGAAATGGATCGTGAGGTACTGCATTTCATATGCGAAAATCACGCTGCAGAGCAAATGTCTGCTGCCTTGGTCACAATTGTTGATGCACGCGGATCTGTTCCGCGTAAAGCAGGCGCACAGATGCTGGTTTATCCGGATGGGCGCACGCATGGAACGATTGGTGGTGGCTGCGGAGAAGCCGAAGTAAAGCGGCAGGCATTCCTTGCGTTGGATGAAAAGAAATCTCAGTTATACACCGTATCTTTGCTGCATGATGTAGCAGCCGATGAAGGGATGGTTTGCGGCGGTGTTATGGAAGTTTTTATCCAGATTCTTTTTCACAGGGAATGCATCGATGGAGGACGAGAAAAATAGAATATAAATTTTCAACAAAAAGGTTGGCAATGAAGCCAGTGAAGGTGAATAACGTATCTTCACTGGCTTTTTATTTTATATAGTTTGGAGGCACTTCTATGATTCAGGTAAAAAAAGAGCTTTGTAAAGGCTGTGGAATCTGCAAAAAAAATTGCCCAAAAGCGGCAATTGAAATAAAAGAAAAAGTTGCTGAAATCAGTGCATTATGTGTAAGCTGCAGTGTCTGTCTTAGGGTGTGCCCCTTTGGTGCATTGGCGAAAGCAAATGGTTCATCTGCAGCACTTCATTGTCGGTGTTGTCCGGTAGAGTGTGAAATTTTACCCGGATTTGAAGGTGCTTGCAAGCGCTATACCAATATTAGCGGTCAGCTTGTTCGCAACCGTGATTTGGTCGTCGATGCATTGACAGAGGCGGCGCATAAGGCGATATTACCGGAAAAACCGCTCATTACGGCAGTAGGGGCTGGCACATCGTATCCTTGCTGTAAGCCGGCTCCTTATATTGTGGAATGTGATGTCCACGGGGTCGACGTTGTTACGGTTGTAACGGAAGCACCGCTAAGTTACAGCGGCATTAAAGTGAAAATTGATGCCAATACGCATATTGGAGAACAAGGTACACCTGTGCTATGTGCAGGGGCAATTGTTGGTATGGTGGATACAGAGGAATATGGTGCAAAAATGCTTTCACTTGGTGGAGCGGGCATTTTAAGCGGTAAAAATGGTTTTATTGCGGCAAAAACGGTTGTCGCGCTAGCCAATGGTGAGGAAGTCGATCTGCAGGTACAAAAGGGCAGCCGATTAAAACTTCAAGTTGGAAAAGCACCAATTATTGATGGCAAGGTGGAGAAAAAGATGCGGGTGGGCTGTGGTAGTGCAACCATTGGAATGTTTGCAAAAATGCTCAGCGAGGTTGTAGATGAGGCTATTATACTTGATTTTCATGTCATCGGGCTGCTGAGTGAGCACAGAGCTGGTGAAGAAGTTGGTTTAGTGTATCGCGGCGTCGTACCAAATGGACGAAAAAGTACCAGAGGACGCTATTTCGGTGAAGCCGGTCGTGGTTGGGGCGGCACCTCGATCATGGCGGCAACAGATGCTGTAAAAGAAATAGATATGACGATTGCGTATCCGGGGCTACGCATTTTGGTCACAGAGACAACTGCGCAGCAGGCCGGACTATTAGAGGTACAGGCGGATGGAACGGTCAGAGAAATTCCGTTGACGAAGCAGATTGAAGAAGTTGTTAAATTTATTGCCGATAATTGTGAGGATGCCCGTGTCTCCGCTATGTATGTGGGGGGAACAGGTGGCAGTGCCAGAGCCGGCGTTACAAAGCATCCGATTAAGTTGTCACAGGCAGTTCACGCAGGAGATGTCAAAGTGACGATTGGCGGCGGCAATACGTATATTCTGCCGGGCGGCGGGATTAATTTTATGGTGGATGTAGAAAAAGTTGTGCCGAAAGCGTTTACGTGGGTTGCGACACCGGCTACCGTAGTGCCGGTTGAATATACCATGTCAAAAGAAACGTTTGCCGGTTTGGGCGGGCACATGCAAGCCATTCGCCCGGTCGGTGAAGTGAAATCGTGATGGCTACGACGCAAAGTGGTATGTTTGTGAACTACGGACCAATGCAGATCTCGATACAAGCTGTTTTTGCCGACAAACAGAGTAGCAGTGATGTGCAGGTACAAGCTGCAGGTCAATATGCAAAGCAGCTTTTGCATGAGATTGCACAGCATAAAGAAGTTGCGAAATTGGCGCAGCAAAAGCTACCCTCGAAGCTACCTAATGCAGCGGTTTTACGTCGTATGGTTGATGCTGTAAGACAGGCGGCGGATCCGACGCTTACACCAATGGCAGCGGTTGCGGGGACGATTGCGGACATGATTGCAGACGACTTGGCTGCGCGTGGCGCGTTGAAAGTTATCGTAAATAATGGTGGCGATATTGCCATACGTCTGCAAGAAGGGCAAACCGCCAAAGTAGGCGTTGCTGTCAGCTCGCATTTGCCCGTTATGACGACCGTGTGTATTACAAAAGAAAGCGGGATTGGCGGAATCGCTACAAGTGGAATTGGCGGCCGCAGCCTTACAAAAGGAATAGCGACAGCTGCAGTTGTTGCGGCGAGAACCGCCGGGCTTGCCGACGCTTGTGCAACAAGTGTAGGAAATGCAGTTTATACTGCACATCCACATATTCGCTTGATGCCTGCTGAAGCGTTGGATCCCAATACGGATATTCGAGGGCATTTTGTGGTGAAAGAAGTAGGAATATTACCGCTTACTGTGATCCAGAAAGCAATTTACAACGGCAAAGTATATGCGCAAAAGCTTTTAGAAGATGAGATTATACTGAAAGCGGCCATATACATCGAAGATTGGAGCGCGATGATTCCGGAGGTTTGGCTAAATTCGGAGGAGCAGCTTTTATATAAATAATTTATGCGAATAAAGCGGATGGGGGAAATCGTATGGGAATTACAAAACGTTTGGGCGAAATGCCGCTAAGCAGCTGGCATTGGCGTCTTCTGGCAATTATTTCAGTGGGCTGGGCCTTTGATGCAATGGACACAGGTATTGTTTCTTTTGTATTACCTAAATTAATGGGATTGTGGAATCTCAGCGGTGCACAAGTTGGCTTTATTGGCAGTGTTGGCCTTATCGGTATGGCAGTCGGGGCTGCATTAGCTGGTTCTTTGGCCGATTCTATGGGGAGAAAGAAGCTGTTAGCGGTTACGATGCTAATCTATGGATTAGGAACAGGTGGCTGTGGATTGGCATGGAATTATGAATCGCTATTGTTCTTTCGCTTTGTGGTAGGATTTGGCCTTGGCGGTCAGGTACCTGTCGCTGTGACGCTCATGAGTGAATACTCACCGGATAAATATCGGGGACGTATGATCGTGCTTTTAGAAAGTTCATGGGCAATTGGCTGGCTTGTGGCAGCAGTTATTTCCTATTTGGTGATTCCGAAATATGGCTGGCAGTTGGCTTTCTTTATCGGTGCTTTCCCGGCAGTATGGGTAATCTACGTTTGGAAAGTCATCCCTGAATCCGCACTTTATTTGGTGAAGAAGGGCAGATTGCAGGAAGCGCATGAAATTGTGTGTGAGATCGAACGTTCAGCAGGCATTCCTTGCGGTGCAATGCCGACGACGGTAGACAATACCGCGCAGAAGAAGACCTCGTTCGCGTTTACGCAATTATTTTCCGGTATTTATTTAAAAAAGACGATTTGTTTATGGATTCTTTGGTTTGGTCTGGTCTTCTCCTATTATGGAATTTTCATGTGGCTGCCGACTTTATTGGTTAAAGCGGGACATAGCATGGTGCAATCTTTTTCTTTTGTTATGTGGATGACCCTTGCACAAATTCCGGGTTATTTTACTGCGGCAATGTTGGTGGATAAAATTGGGCGCAAACCGACGTTATCCTCGTTTTTGATCTTATGTGCGGTTACAGCCTACTTTTTTGGACATGCGACAACTTGGAATGAAATCTTATTTTGGGGTTGCTTGATGTCATTTTTCAATCTTGGGGCTTGGGGATTAATGTATACGTATACACCGGAAATGTATCCGACAGAGGCACGTGCTTCAGGTACTGGATGGGCTGGTGCCTGCGGACGAATTGGTGGTATGCTGGCGCCAATGGTAGTTGGCATGATGTTTACCGGACCGGATAAGTTTTCGTTGGTATTTGCGATGTTTACGGGAGTGTTAGTCATCATTGGGCTCAATGTTTTGATATTAGGTGAAGAAACGATGCATAAATCGTTGGAAGAACCGGTTGAGGCGAAGAAGGCTGAGGTTATTTAAGTGGAAGAGGAAAATCGTATGTATCAAGCTTATCAGGTTATACTTCCAACCTTGCATGCGCTGCATAATGAACGATGTGGTCTGACGCTGACAGATTTAGATAAAATCATGTTGTATCTCCCCTCAAAAACACTGGATTTAAAGTGTAAGGCAGGAGATCTGCTGGCAACTGGGAGCGGGATATATCGGGCAGTTCATGAGAAAAAACGAATTACAGCACATGTGGATAAGGCCTTGTATGGTGTCCCGTACATTTCGATGGCGATGCCAATCAGAGGCTTAGATGGCAAGGTAATTGGCTCTATTGCGATTACGCAGTCTGTTGAGCTTGAGGATATGCTTAGACAAATGGCCGAGTCTTTGACGGAAAGTATGGATGGATTGGTGAAAACGACCGAGAAAATTTCTGCGCAGACAATGCAAATGTCAGAGGTCAGTTTTGGGTTGACTAAAGCTGCCCAAAATGCGGAGATGCGGATTGGTCAAACGGATCAGGTTGTAGATTTTATTCGTGGAATTGCCAGTCAGACCAATCTACTTGGGCTAAATGCTTCAATTGAAGCGGCGCGGGTCGGTGAACATGGAAGAGGCTTTAGTGTGGTAGCAGAAGAAATAAGAAAACTGGCATTAGATAGCGGTAATTCTATAAAAGATATCGCGGCGGCTTTAACGCATATTAAAGGCGAAAGCAGTGGAGTATCGGCTAAATCAACGGAACTTCAGGAGAAGATAAAAGAAATTGGTGAAGCTGCTAAAGGTGTTGCCAGCATTGCACAGCAGGTTAGTAGTGCAGTACAGCAAATGAATGCTGCGGCAGATCATTTATTTAAAGATGTATAAAACAAGAGACATTTCACATTGCTATTGTGAAATGTCTCTTGTTGATGTATATAAAATTGGTGCTATTTATTCACTGTTTCGTTGTCTTTTTTGATGTATAATGAAATAAGTAATGATTGTTGCAATATAGGAGGTAACGATGATGACAAATATATTACTTGTAGGTGGCGGTAGTACTTGTGCCGGTTTTTTGGAATTGATACAAAATGTTACGGATATAAAAATCATCGGTGTAGTTGATCTGAAAACAGATGCATTGGGTATTAAAATAGCGAATAAATTGGGGATTAGAACGTTTCAAGATATAAAAGATGCAGTGAATGTGAAGGGAATTGATGTTGTAATTAACATTACGGGCAATCCTAATGTTAACAAATTCATTGAGGAACATAAACCTGAACAAGTGAAATTAGTAGATTCTTTTATCACCTCCATGTTATATCATCTAATAAAATCTCAGATGATATTGGCAAGTGAATTAAAGGATAAAGTGGGCGTCCTATCAGAGGCAGTAACAGAAGCAAAAATGCATATTAACAAAACACATGAAGTGATTGGCTTTATCAATAAGGTTTCGCAGCAGACAAATCTTTTGGGATTAAATGCGGCAATTGAAGCGGCTCGTGCTGGTGAACAGGGAAAAGGATTTTCTGTCGTAGCCAATGAAGTCCGTAAACTAGCCGACGATAGTGTTGAAGCAACAGAGAGAATAAGTGCTATTTTAAATAGCATAGAAACTTCTATGCAAGCAATTGTTTCAGGAATAGCAGAAACGGCCACTGTTGCTGAGCGCAATATTAGCGGTGAAGCGCTAAAAAGCTAGATGCATCGAAGTCTACATAAAAAATAAAAGAGCCTTGCAATCTTCATTAAAGAGATGTGCAGGGCTTTTGTTCATCATTCTGGAATTACGGAAGGATTATCTGTAATTGTTGATAAGATAACAATGGTTTGCGTTTTCACGATGCCGGGCTGATTTTTAATTCGGGTTAGTAATGCTTCTAAAGTATGTGTGTTTTCCGTTAATATTTTCAATGAATAGTCAAAATCGCCGGTAATATAGAAACATTCTTTGATTTCAGTTTCGTTCTTGACAAAGTGCGCAAAGGCATCGCTGTGACTTGGGTTTTCAAATCGAACAAACATGAGCGCCATGAGATGTTTATTTAACATTGTAGGATCCAAGATAACCGTATATTGCTTGATTACGCCAGATGCTTCAAGCTTTTTTAACCGCTCACTAATCGCTGGCATTGACAGCGATATTTCTGAACTTAAATCAGAGATTGTCATGCGAGCATTTTTTTGTAGATTTTGTAGTATTTTTTTATCAATATCATCCATCTAATCACCACCAATCTGACTACAGAATTTTCTATATGTTCTTATTATAACAGGCAAATGAATTTCTGTAAGTGTTTTCATGCGGAATATTTAAAAATATATGTTAAAAAATGTTTGGAATGTCATTTTCAAAGAGGATTTGTTTTAGCAGTTAAAGGAGAAATGTACAATCTTACAGAATATATTTAGCTGGATTAATTTTAAATGTTTTTAGGAGTGGTTTATAATGGCTGCAAAGATGCGGGTAAATGTGCAGCGACGAATTGCTATCTTTATATCATGTATGCTGATTTTTATTATTGGATTATGTGGCAGAATTGCCTGGGTACAGCTGGTGCAGGGTGCTGAATTGCAGGCAAGAGCAGATCATCAAGTCGAAGAGAGTAAAATATTGCAGTCGCCGCGCGGAACAATCTATGATCGGCAGGGCAAAGAACTTGCTGTGAGTATTTTGACAAAATCTTTATATGTAGATCCCAGCCAAGTGAAAGATGCCGACGAATTAGCCAATGATCTTGCGCCTATACTTGGTATGTCAGTTGAGGCGATAAAAGAACGCATTGATGTTGGCGGTGGGTTCGTCTGGTTGAAGCGAAAATTAGAACCAGATGTAGTTGCGAAAGTAAGGCAGCTGATCAACGATAAAAATCTAAATTGCTTAAATTTTGAAGAAGAGAGTAAACGATATTATCCCAATGATGTATTAGCAGCACAAGTGTTGGGCTTTGTTGGTACCGATGATATCGGCCTCGATGGGATTGAGCTGTTTGAAGATAAGCTGATTAAAGGCAAATCCGAAAAATATTATGTTATGACAGATAAAAATAATAAACCGATCTTTCATTCTGTTTTTTCCAATAAGTCTTTTGAAAAATGTAAAAATGTATATTTAACGATTGATAGTACGATTCAATTTATTGTGGAGCAAAATTTGGATAAAGCAATGCTTGAAACAAAGGCACGGGCGATTACGGCAATTGTGATGAATCCAAAGACCGGAGAAATTTTGGCCATGGCAAACAGGCCAACATTTAATCCAAATGAATTTCAAAAATATACACCGCAAGAATGGAAAAATCGGGCTGTTTCTTTTGTGTATGAACCCGGATCAACGTTTAAGGCGATTGTTGCGGCTGCCGCTTTACAGGAAGGCACAGTGCGGCCACAGCAGATGTTTCATGTGCCTAATTATGTTATGGTATCAGGCCGTCGTATCCAGAATTGGAGCAATGAAAATTATGGAACGATTACTTTTACAGATATTATTAAGAATTCTGTCAATACGGGTTTTGTACAAGTGGGTATGCAGTTAGGGGCAAAAAAACTAGACGAATATGTACATTCCTTTGGGTTTGGCAAAGTGACCGATGTTGGCTTACCTGGTGAAGAAGTAGGGATTCTTTTCAATCCAAATGACATGCGAGATTCTGATTTAGCAACAATGTCTATCGGTCAAAGTATTGCAGTTACACCGATTCAGCTTGTCACTGCGATGTCGGCAATTGCCAATAAAGGAATGCTTCTAAAACCCTATATTTTAAAAGAGGTTCGTAATGCCGATACCTCTATTTTTGATGAAACTAGAGTTACGGAAGTCAGACAAGCAATTCCTGAAAAGACTGCGCTTGAATTAACCGGTATGCTCGAACAGGTTGTTTCTAGCGGTGGTGGCAGTAAAGCGTCGGTCAAAGGATATCGTATTGCCGGAAAAACAGGTACGGCAGAGAAAATACGTGATGATGGAAGTGGGTATCTGGCTGGGCACTATATTGCATCTTTTTGCGGTTTTGCGCCAGTAGAAGATCCGCAGATTACAATTCTTATTATTATTGATGATCCGGTTGGGGTTTATTATGGCGGACAGATTGCTGCACCGATTGCTGGACAAATTTTTGAACAAGTACTTCGGTATATGAATATTAAACCTTCATCAAATAATTTAGATTTGCAGGGGATGAAACAAAATCAAAAAGCTGGAGAAATAGAGTTGGGGACTCCAATCGTTGTGCCACAAGATAAGGTACTAGTTCCTGATTTACAAGGGAAGAGTTTGCGCCAAGCCGCAGATGAACTTAAAGGAAGCGGCCTTGGTCTGGTACCGGAGGGAACGGGAATTGCGACTGAACAAAGTGTAGCGCCCAATAGTATTGTGGATCCAGGTACAGAAATTACGGTGTATTTTAAATCAAATTAAGATCGCTATACATATATAGAGGGGGCGGCTAAATTAGCCGCCCCCTTGTTGTAATACAGGTGAACTATTGTTGGTTGTTACTCATGGATGATTCATACTGTTCGATCATTTTACGAACCATATGACCACCTACGCGACCGCAATCGGCAGACGTCATGGTGGACCAACCGTTTTGACGAACGGTGTCGGCAATACCTAATTCACTAGCAATTTCATACTTCATTTTATCAAGAGAGTTTTTCGCAGCAGGGTTTACAGGTTTGCTTGATCTCGACATGTTGTGTCACCTCCTTCTCGCGTTCTAAACCTATTATCTACAAAAAGTAACAAGATTATACTTGGCATATAATATGTAAATAGTGGGATTTTAGGAGGCTTGTAATGAGAAAATTTTTCCATTGAGCAGGGAAAAATAGTTTCATATCGAACTTAAAAAATACTATTATAAGATATTTAAACTTAAAAAATATTGTTATTTAGTGTAATGCAAGCGAAAATGTGAGGTGTAGAGATGTCTGAATTAAAAAAGATTAGTCAAGATATTGAACGATTGCGTGAACAGTTGCATACGCTTGTATTAGAGAAAAAGGGGAAGTTTGTTGATGAGGAAGTAACCCGGTTAAGTCAACAACTCGACAAATTGATTGTTGCGTATGAAAAAATGAAGTTAACAAAATAAAGGTTGAGAAAGTTTTTTAATTTATAAAAATGGGAGATGGAGTCATATGCCAAATCGTGCAGTTTGGGCACAAGTCGATTTAGCGGCAATTGCACATAATATGAAAGAGATTAAAAGCAAAGTGCAGGGGAATGCGAAAATTTGTGCCGTTGTCAAAGCGAATGCTTATGGACATGGTGTAGTCGCGGTTGCGAAAACTGCGATAGAAACTGGTGCTGATTATTTAGCGGTAGCGATTTTAAATGAAGCTTTAGAGCTTCGGCATGCAGGCTTTTTAGAGCCAATCTTGATTTTGGGTTTTACTCCGGCGGAACATGCAGATCAATTGGTGAGACATGATATCGAGCAGGCTGTGTTTACATTGGAGATGGCTGAGGCTTTATCAAAAGCAGCCGCTAATCAGCAGAAGACAGCAAAAGTGCATTTGAAAATTGATACAGGTATGCGGCGCATCGGAATTCGTCCCGATCAAGCTGGAGCATTTGCCGAAAAAATTCAATCCATGCCGAATCTTGAGATTGTAGGAATGTTTTCGCATTTTGCTACTGCTGATAGTGAAGACAAAGCATTTGCGCAAACGCAATTGGCTCGATTTAAAACGGCAATTGCGCAGGTAGAAAGTAAAAAAATTCATATTCCAATCAAACATATTGCCAATAGTGCTGCGATACTAGAGATGCCGGAGGCTCATTTTGATATGGTTCGGGCCGGAATCATTTTATACGGTTTATGGCCGTCGGATGAAGTGAAACATAGTATTGATTTAAAACCTGCAATGCAGCTGAAAGCAAAAGTAGCTTATGTGAAAACGATGCCGTCTGATTGCGGCATCAGCTATGGACAGATTTTTAGAACACAGCGGGAAAGTAAAATTGCAACCTTGCCGATTGGGTATGCGGATGGATGGACACGGCTTTTAACGGGTAAAGTACGTGTAGAAATTCATAACAAATTGGTGCCGATTGTTGGGAAAATATGCATGGATCAATGTATGGCTGATGTTACAGAGATTGCTGATGTACAAATAGGAGATGAAGTTATCTTATTTGGCAGTGAGCAAGTCTCAATCGATGATATTGCGAATCTGCTTGGCACGATTCATTATGAGATTGTCTGTATGGTAGGAAAGCGCGTACCGCGTGTGTATAAAAAATAATATTCTTTGAGTGAGCTGCCCTGTGCAATGTGGCAGCTCAAATTTTTTATTTACTGAAAATTATTTTAAATAGAATCCAAAGTGTAGTATACCCGAAAATCGGGAAAGCGATTGCAATTAAATCTTTGAAGCCGATTTGTATAAAAATCAAACTTGCTGTAATACTCACTAGTAAACAAATAGGATAAGAGAGCTTGAAAATACTTTTTAATTTTGTAGCGCATCCATATAAACAGCTTAATGAAGTAGTAAAGATACTGATCAAAAAAATGATGGTATAGAATAAAGAATGCATTTTTGTTTGAGTGCAAGCAATGGTTAGCATCGGGATTTCTGTGGTTAGGATGTCAGGATAGTGAATTAAAATTGTACATACAATTAAAAAAGCCAAAAAAGTAAGTAGAATACCGCCAATCAATGTGCCGAGTTTGCGCGCAGTTTCACTTGGCGTAGATTGACCAAGTGGAATGAGAATTGTCATGGCTAGTACGATGTTATAAGAAACATATAGAATGCAGGAAAGCAGCCAATGGGGGGCAGGTTGCAAAGAAAATTCTGCGGCAGTAGAAAAGATTGTAAAAAAATTTCCATGATAAGCAAGTGAGCTAAAGCTGACACTAAGAATGGCGAACGTTAAAAAGGGCGTAGCCAGTAAATTAATGATCGTGATGCCTTTAATCCCTTTTAAGGAAAGTACAGTAATTAGGACTGCTAGGATATAAGAGCCGTATGCATGTAAAGTGCTGGCGGCGGCAAGCATTATAACCAAAACAGTAAAGATAAAAAAAGAAATTGCCCCATCAAAAAATAGACCAAGCTTTTTTCCACATAATTTATAAATAAGTTCTGGATAAGATGATAATTGATAGCGATAGCTGATCGATAATAAACGATAGCCAAGCCAAGCGAATAGGATCCCCGCAAATAAAATTCCATACAATCCAAAACTGCCATAGGTGATGAAAAATTGTAAAAGTTCCTGTCCGGAGGCAAAACCGGCACCAATAATTGTACCGGAGAAAGTCAACGCAATTTTTAATGTTTCTTTCACTGAGGTTCTTTGCATACAATCCTCCTAACATCAATAAAAAAATTTAGGTTGATGAATTAGTTTTTATATGAAATAAAAAACTGGTTATATTAAAATTAGCAATGTATTAAAATGTATGTTTTTATAGTATGAGTGTAGACCATAAAATATATGTTAGAAGAAAGTTTTATAGGTATGATTATTTTTTGAAAATATTGATTGGCTTAGTTTGACAGGTTTTTGGTTAAAATATATAATAAATTAGATAATGGATCAGTGAAAGATAAGATTTCAGAGCGTGGTGGAAGCCGTGTTTTTAATATGGAGGTTTGTAGAAAAATGCTTGATATCAAATTTGTCAGAGATAATCCAGAAAAAGTACAAGAAGCCCTTAAAAATCGTGGCAGTTCCATGACTTTGGACGGTTTTTTGGATTTAGAAAAAGAACGTCGTCAAATCCTCGGTGAAGTAGAAGCTTTAAAAAGTAAACGCAACACTGTTTCACAACAAATCAGTGTGATGAAAAAAAATAAAGAAAATGCAGATGATCTCGTGCTTCAAATGCGTCAAGTTGGTGAAGAGATCAGTAAACTTGATACTCGGTTAAAGGAAGTAGAGACATCTTTGAAAGATATCCTGCTTAGCATTCCAAATGTACCAAATGAAGTAGTTCCTGTTGGTAAAGATGAAAATGATAATCCAGAAATTCGTCGTTGGGGCGAGTATCCTAAATTTGATTTTGAACCTAAAGCGCATTGGGATATTGGAGAAGGTTTGGGGATCTTGGATCCGGAACGTGCGGCAAAAGTAACGGGGGCACGTTTTACCTTTTACAAAGGCTTGGGCGCACGACTCGAACGTGCTGTCATAAACTTTATGCTAGATTTACATACTGGTGAGCATGGTTATACAGAAATGCTTACACCATTTATGGCCAATAAAGAAAGTATGACTGGGACTGGTCAATTACCTAAGTTTGCAGAAGATATGTTTAAGCTGGAAGGTCTTGACTATTATTTGATTCCAACGGCAGAGGTGCCGGTAACCAATTATTATCGTAGTGAAATTCTTGATGGCAAAGATTTACCGAAATATTATAGCGCTTATAGTGCTTGCTTTAGAGCAGAAGCTGGTTCAGCAGGACGTGACACGCGTGGTCTCATCCGCCAGCATCAGTTTAATAAAGTAGAACTCGTAAAATTTGTAAAACCGGAAGATTCCTATGATGAATTAGAAAAATTAACAAATAATGCTGAACGAGTGTTGCAATTATTAAATATACCTTATCGTGTAATTCTTCTTTGTACAGGCGATATGGGCTTTAGTTCAGCGAAAACATATGATATTGAAGTATGGCTTCCAAGCTTTAACATGTATCGTGAAATTTCTTCTTGTTCAAATTTTGAGGACTATCAAGCGCGTCGCGCTGATATTAAGTTCCGCCGCGAAGCAAAGGCGAAACCAGAGTATGTACACACATTAAATGGTTCAGGACTTGCAATCGGTCGTACGGTTGCGGCTATTTTAGAAAATTATCAGCAAGAAGATGGATCTGTTGTGATTCCAGAGGTTTTACGTCCGTATATGGGAACGGATAGAATAAAAGCGTAAAGGTTCTTTTTGCTTGAATTTTGGTGGTGTAGAGGAGTTAGCGTGTATGTCTTATATTTACAAAACACAAGGCACTTGTGCAAAACAAATTACTGTGGAACTGGACGGGAATATCATAAAAAAAGTGGAATTCGTTGGTGGTTGTAACGGTAATTTAAATGGTATTTCTAGTTTGGTTGTGGGTATGCCTATAGAGCAAGTCATTGAGAGGTTTTCTGGAACAACTTGCGGTCCGCGAAATACTTCTTGTCCGGATCAATTATCTGTGGCATTGAAAGAAGCTTTTGCATCAAGTAAAACGAAATAACGGCAAGGTAGTAGAAACAGGATTGTGCATGTTATGCCAATCCTGTTTTTTATTGCGAAAAATTGTGCTGATATCTATATCCTCTATTCTCAAATAAAATAAAGACTACATCTGTAAATTATAAAATAAGATGAATATAACAGAGGCTTTTATCGTATAGATGGATGGATAAGTAGGTGAGAAAATGACTTTAGATCAAATTCTGCGTGGACAATATGCGAATATTATGGCGATTCCTAATGAACAAATAAGAGCACAAGCTATACGTTTTGGGATCTCGTATGGATGTAAAGTCCGGTGTATAGAAAAAATTACAGGTGGACCAATCGTGCTTACGAGAGGAAAGCAGGAAATTGCTATAGGTAGAGAATTGGCGCAACGCATTCAGATTGAACTTGTGTAATTTTACTAAGTGACGAAGAGGTGAGTAAATGAACTGCAGTGCACTTGGTAATGTAAAATTATCTAAAAATGATAAAAAAATCGTTTTAACCGGTAATCCGAATGTTGGCAAATCTGTACTTTTTAATTTATTGACGGGAATTTATGCTGAAGTATCCAATTTTCCGGGAACGACGGTTGATCTTTCGTATGGTAGATTTGGAGATGCTCTTATTGTTGATACACCTGGTGTTTATGGAATTTCATCTTTTAATGACGAAGAAAGAGTTGCACGAGATGTGATTTTATCGGCTGACGTTATTATAAATGTTGTGGATGCAGTGCATTTAGAACGGGATTTATTCTTAACGATGCAGGTAATTCAAACAGGAATTCCAACATTGGTCGTTCTTAATATGATGGATGATGTAAAAGCGCAAGGCATTAAAATTCATGTTACAGCACTTGAAGAAAAGTTGGGTGTACCTATCATACCTGCTGTTGCGATAAAAGGTGAGGGGATTTCACAGATAAAAGCAAGCTTATATCAAGCGAGAATCGGGAATGAAATTCCGGAAATTCAGGCAGAAGTGGAACCTTTTATTACGCATAAGTGTACAAAAGCTGAGGCGCTTTTAATTGCGGAGGGAGATCTTCATATTGCGCGGAATCATCGGGTGAAGCCTGGTGAAAAACGTGAATCTATTTATCAGGCACGGCGTCAAGCGGTAGACCAATTGGTACAAGAGGTGGTTCGTTATGCTAAACATGAAATGCGGTTTTCTGTAAAAGTAGGCAGAGCTATGTTACGGCCTTTGAGTGGCAGTCTGATTTTAATCTTTGTATTGGTTATCATGTACTATATGATTGGTGTCTTTGTTGCGCAAGATGTTGCTGAGATTACGGAAGAACGTATGATGCGAGGTGTATATGAGCCTTTTATTCGCAATGTTGTTTGCGATTTTATTTCGGAAGAATCCGTTGTGGGGAAATATTTGATTGGTGAATTTGGCATTTTGACGATGACGGTTAGCTATGTATTTGGGCTGCTTTTGCCGCTCGTTTTAGGATTTTACTTCGTTTTATCCGTTATGGAAGACTCAGGATATTTGCCGCGACTTGCCACTTTGTTAGATCGGATGATGCACGCGGTGGGGTTGAATGGTCGGGCTGTTATTCCAATGATTCTAGGTTTTGGTTGTGTCACAATGGCGACGATTTCAACAAGATTGCTAGGCTCTCAGCGTGAGCGAACCATTGCAGTATCTTTGCTTGGGCTTACAATTCCCTGCTCCGCGCAGCTTGGTGTTATTACTGGTTTATTAGCAGGGCTTGGTATTCAATATGTTGCTTTGTATGTAGGGGTTATGCTGTTTGTTCTAGGCATTGTTGGTAAAATGCTGCATCAGTTGCTGCCAGGGAAAACGACGGATTTATTCATTGATTTACCGCCGATTCGTTTGCCGCGATTTAGGAATGTGTTAACGAAGATGATCGGTAAATCTTATGCTTTTATTAAAGAGGCCGCGCCTATTTTTGCCTTAGGTGCGCTATTTATTACGACACTGCAAGTAACCGATTTGCTTGATGTAATTCAAAATTGGTTAGCGCCGCTTACGATGGGAATATTAAAATTACCGCGTGAAACAGCAAATGTGTTTATTATGGGACTTATTCGTCGAGATTTTGGTGCGGCTGGGATTTCTCATATGCCGCTTAATCCGGGGCAGCTTATCGTGGCTTTGATTACGATTACCTTATTTGTACCATGTATTGCATCGGTGATTGTTATGTTTAAAGAACGCGGAAAATTTGAAGGCTTAATGATATGGATGGGGTCTTGGTTGATTGCTTTTATTATTGGTGGTATTGTGGCATGTTTGGTGATATGATGGAGAAAAGCCTATAAAGCGATTTGGTTGTTTATGCATGGATGAAAATGATCGTTTACGTTGTTTATGATCTAGTATTTGTAGAAAGAAAAAGGAGCTGAAACAATGATTTTTGATACGCATGTACATACTGATTTTTCTTCGGATTCTACAATGTCGATTATGGATGCAATGCAACAGGCAAAAACGCTTGGGCTCGGGTTTATTACAACGGAGCATATGGATTTGTCGTATCCTGAAAAAGGACAGTTTATATTTGATGTAGATCGTTATTTTGATGCGTATGCTCCATATCGAAATGATTTGTTTTTGCTGGGAATTGAGCTTGGCATGCAAAACATCTGCCTAAAAAATAGCTTTGATATCATAAAAAATTATAAATTTGATTATGTTTTAGGTTCTATTCATCTGGTAGACGGCATAGATATATATTATGATGATTTTTATCATGGTCGTGCCAAAAAAGAAACTTACGCTCGTTATTTTGAGACCATGGTAAATTGTTTAAAAGAATATACTTTCATTGATGCTCTAGGGCATATTGATTACATTGCACGTTACGCTCCTTATGAAGAGACTGAAATCTATTATCATGAATTCCAAGATTACTTGGATTTGATATTGAAAAGCATTATAGAGAAAAATATAGTCTTGGAGTTGAATAGTCGGCGCTTTGGTGATCGAAATGTGATCAAAGCATTGACCCCAATTTATAAACGATATTATGAATTAGGCGGCAGAATGACAGTGCTTGGTTCTGATGCGCATACTAAGCAAGCAATTGGCAGTTATTTTAAGATTGCCAGTGAATTTGCGGAGCAGTGTAATTTGCAGTTGATATATTTTAAAAATAGAAGTCCTGAATATATGATAAAAAAATAAGAAAGCATAGAGCAGCTGTTTTCATAAATCCGACTGATCGTAATTGTGATTAGGAGATAGTTAGGTGAAACATACATTATTTCGTAATGCCAATTATGTTATGGGTGCATTTGGTTTTTTTCTTGGACTGAGTATGTATATCGTGCATAAGATTTTACAGTTTGGCTTAGTTGCTATAACGGAAGAAATAATATGGATATGCTTTACAGCGATCTTGGTTTTTTTAGGCTTAGTAAATGGTAAAATGATACGGGTACTGCATCATTGGGCATATTGTGATTTTTTGACAGGTGTCTGGAATCGTAAATATTTTTATTATCGGTTAAATAAAGAATTGCATGATAAAAGGAAGAAGCAGCAGAATTTATGTATTGCACTGATTGATGTGGATAATTTTAAGCAGGTGAATGATAAATATGGACATAGTGCTGGAGATAAGGTAATAAAAAAAATAGCCAATGTATTGATGCAGAATGTTCGTAGTACGGATTCTGTAATCCGCCTTGGTGGGGATGAATTTGCTATTATTTTTTCTGGAACGGAAATAAAAAAAGCAAAAATGATTTCGGAGCGAATCCGCAGTAATGTAGATCGGCAGTGCGAATATGTAACTGTCAGTGTAGGTGTTGTAGAGTTTAAGAAGAACCTTAAGATTACAGAAATCATTGATTTTGTGGATGCTGTTTTGTATAAGGCGAAACTTTCTAAAAATGCGGTTATTACGATGGTTGCTGGATAAATAAAGCAAGTATCAATAAAAAAGAAGCTGTCTCCAAATTTGGAGGCGGCTTCTTTTTTATTGATGTGCAGATTTATTTTGTGACTAACTGAATATGATGTTCGTTAAAATATGAAATATATTTATCTGGCGGCATTTGGTCTGTCACAAAATAATCCAAATCTTTTAAATCACAATATTTCATGAGGGATGCACCGTCAATTTTAGATGAATCGACCAATAAGATGTTTTTACAACTTTTTTTAATTAAATAACTTTTTATTTCGGCCTCTAGCGGCGATGCATTTGCTACGCCTTTATCAATGGAAACGCCTGTCGAAGCAAAAAAGGTTTTCGAAATTGTGTAATCCTCTAAAAATCGTAAAATGCTTGGTCCAACGAAAGCATTGGAAGGTGGGTAAAATACTCCGCCGGGGGAAAGGATATTCAATTTCGGATAATCCCGCGCAGCATTGATTACGTATAAATTTGAAGTAATGACGGTCAAACCGCTGTGTGATTCTAAGAAAGGGACAAGATGCATTGTTGTCGTGCCGGAATCAATATAGATGACATCGCCATCATTGATTAAATCATTGGCTAATTTAGCGACGATTTTCTTTTGTGATTTATGCTTTATTTCACGTGATTCAAAAGGCTCAGGCACATCTGTCTCTTTGAGCATAATGCCCCCGTAAACTCTTTTAATAAAGCCTCGCTTTTCTAACTCGTTTACATCACGACGCAATGTATTTTTAGACACGCCAAATGTTTCGCACAATTTATCCCAAGACGCTGTTTTTTCGAATTTAAGAAAATCTTCAATTTTTTCAATACGATTAATTTTCACGCTATATCACCTGTATCCTCATCAATAGTTAATCAATAGTTAATCAATAGTTTGTCAAAAGATCATACCATATATAGACGCTGTAGTAAAGCTTTCACATAATTTTTTATGGAGCAAACAGTAAAAGAATAGTCGAAATTTATATAACGATACTTTTTATAAATCGTAAAAACCTATTGACAAAACAATCGAAATATATTAATTTATAACCAATAGATAATCAATAGATAATCATAAAAACATCAAAACATAATCAAATATGAGAAGAAAGAGGTAAAGGCTACGATGAGTAATGTATTTTTAGTTCCATCAAAGATAGTAACCGGACTTGGGGCAGTGAAACAGATTGGAGATCATATTCAAGATAAAGGAAAAAAAGCCTTGATCGTAACGGATAAATTTATGGTACAATTTAGTAATGTTGCAAAATTAACAGAAGTTTTGGATCAATCAAATATTCAATACTATGTATATGATGGGGTTAACAGTGAACCTACTGACAAAATGGTAGATGAAGGAGTGCGACTTTATAAAGAACAGAAATGCGATTTTTTAATAGCACTTGGTGGCGGAAGTCCAATCGATACAGCAAAGGCAATCGGCTTTATGTCAAATAATACTGGTAAAATCAGCAGCTATATGAAAAAAGTTATTGATACAGAAGTTCCTTATCTGGTGGCAATTCCGACAACGGCGGGGACCGGTTCAGAGGCTACGCAGTTTACGATTATTGCAGATACGGAAAATGACGTGAAGATGTTGCTTGCAGGGCCGTCTATTTTACCGGCACTTGCGATAGTCGATCCGACATTTACAATGACAGCACCGCAAAAGGTGACTGTAGCGACTGGGATAGATGCATTAACGCATGCGATTGAAGCTTATACTTCAAGAAAAGCACAGCCATTATCTGATATATTTGCATTATCAGCAATTAAACGGATACACAGAAACTTACCAATCTGTTTTGCTGACGGTAAAAATGAGGATGCAAGGCTTCAGATGTCAATTGGTGCGCATGAGGCAGGAATTGCATTTAACAATGCGTCGGTTACGATTGTTCATGGGATGAGCAGACCAATTGGTGCAATTTTTCATATCGCGCATGGTGTAAGTAATGCAATACTTCTTTCATGTTGCATGGAATTTGCAATTCAAAAGAATACAGAAAGATTTGCTGAGATTGCAAAAATTATGGGAGTTGCAGACGAACATATGACGGCTGCGCAGGCTGCGCAGGCAATGGTAAAAGAGATTGAGCGTTTTTGCAATGTGCTCAAAGTGCCAACACTCGAAGAATTGGGTGTAGAGAAAGAAAACTTCTTTGCTAGACTAGACAAGATGGCAGAGGATGCTTTGGATAGCGGAAGCCCAGGGAATACAATGAGAGTGCCAACAAAAGATGAAATTATCGAAATATACAAAAAACTCTATTAGTTTAGATTGTAAAGAAAGGAGGAAAAGAGATGCCAATCGTTAAGTTAGAGAAACTTTTACTTGGGATAAAGGATAATTCCTATGCAATCGGTTCTTTTAATGTCTCAAATATGGAGATGGTAATGGGGACGATAAAAGCAGCTGAAGAATTAAATGCGCCTGTGATTATTCAAATCGCAGAAGGTAGATTGAAGTATTCTCCGCTGCATACACTTGGACCGATGATGGTAGCTGCAGCAAAAGAAGCAAAAGTTCCGGTAGCAGTACACCTCGATCATGGTGGAACAATTGAAACCATTCATCAAGCATTGGAGATCGGATTTACTTCAGTGATGTTCGATGGTTCACAGTATCCATTGGATATAAATATTGAAAAGACGAAGCAAGTTAAGAACCTTGCAGATCGGTATGATGCAAATGTCGAGGCTGAAATCGGCAGAGTTGGTGGTGCTGAAGGCGATTATGAAAGTGTGGATATCATGATCACAAGTGTTGATGAGGCGGTAAAATTTTACGAAGCAACAAAAGTGGATGCTTTAGCCGTAGCAATTGGCACGGCACATGGTAACTATAAAGAAGCACCAAAACTTCGTATTGATAGATTGAAAGAACTAACAAAAGCCGTTGCATGCCCACTTGTTTTGCATGGTGGTACAGGGCTAACTGAACAGGATTTTAAAAACAGTTTACAAAATGGAATAAAGAAAATTAATATTGCAACAGCATCTTATGACAGCGTGGCAAGGGATGTCAAACAGTTAGCAAGGGAAAAACCTGAATTCAATTATTTTGATCATACGGACACTGTAATGATGGCGACCTATGGAAATGTAAAAAAACATATGTTGATTTTTGGTTTAAAAGATAAAGCGTAAGGAGAGAAGAGCAAATGGCAGTGATTGAATTTGATAACACGAAGTCTATGGATATTGTATTGATCGGTCGGGCAGCAATTGATTTTAATCCAAATGAATTGAATCGTACATTAGATAAGGTAAATACTTTTACGAAATATGTGGGGGGATCACCTGCAAATATTGCAGTTGGTGTATCGAAATTAGGGAAACAGGTTGGGTTTATCGGGGCTGTATCTGATGATCAATTTGGTACATTTGTTTTGGATTATTTTAATGAAAGAAAGATTGATACAACGAGTGTTGTAAGAGCAAAAAACGGTGAAAATCTAGGTCTTACGTTTACTGAAATTTCTAGTCCAACGGACAGCCAAATTTTGATGTATCGTTACGGCGTAGCGGATCTGCAAATTTCCACGGAGGATGTTTCAGAAGAATACATAAAAAATAGTAAAATTTTATTGGTATCTGGTACTGCATTAGCAGCCAGTCCATCAAGAGAGGCTTGTTTTCTTGCGATTAAATATGCAAAAAAACACGGTGTAAAAGTTATTTTTGATATTGACTATCGCGGGTATACTTGGAAGTCAAAAGCTGAAATTGGCATTTATTATTCATTGGTAGGACAAATGAGTGATATCATTATTGGATCCAGAGAAGAGTTTGAGCTTACTGAAATGCTCCCGGAAAATAATCAAGTGCCCGATTATGAAATTGCTGAAAAATATATGAAGTTTGGTAATAAAATTGTTATTATAAAACACGGCAAAAAAGGTTCAATTGCCTATAGTGCAGATAAAAAAGCTTTTAAAGTGGAATCATTTCATATTAAGTTATTGAAATCCTTTGGCGGTGGAGATGCTTATGCATCAGCCTTTATTTATGGGTTACTTGTAGGATGGAGCTTAGACAAGGCTTTAGAATATGCAACAGCACATGCGGCAATGGTTGTTGCAAGTCATAGTTGCTCTGATGCGATGCAAAGTGCAGATGCGATTCATGCATTTATTGAAGAGCATAAAGAGGAAAAAGTTATTACCTCAATTGGTTGGAGGGATGCGCTATGAAGTTTGGTCGCTTGGGTGAATTGAAACATGGCTACAATGCTATGACAACTTGTGAAAGTGCAATGCTTATGGATATCGGTTATCAAGTCATGAATGCGCAAGAAAAATTAACATTCAAAGATGCGCAGAAGGAAACTGCATTTGTTATTTTAACTGGTGAAGTAATGGTTCATTGGGAGCATCAAACGGAAACTATGAAGAGAAATTCACTTTTTGATGATAATCCATACTGCTTACATGTTCCAGCAGGAATTGAAGTTATTATGCAAGCCAATCGCAATGCTGAGGTATTGATTCAAAAAACTGAGAATGAAAAACATTTCGTTCCTAAGTTTTATAAACCGGAGGATTGCCAATGTGATCAATTTGGTGCTGGGGTATGGAATGGTACTGCTGAACGTACCGTAAGGACGATATTTGATTATTCGAATGCCCCATATTCTAATATGGTAAATGGTGAAGTAATTAATCGTCCTGGTAGATGGTCGGGATATATTCCGCATACACATCCGCAGCCGGAGGTCTATACTTACAAGTTTAATAAACCGCAAGGCTTTGGCTGCTCGTTTATTGGTGAGGACGCTTTCAAGATCTCGCATAACAGTTATTCAGCCATTCCTGGTGGCGATAGTCATCCGCAAGTGACAGCACCGGGGTATGCGATGTGGTATAGCTGGATGATTCGTCATTTGCCAAATGATCCTTGGAATAAAACAAGAACGGATGATGTAGCGCATGTCTGGTTATTAGAAGATGGTGTAAAAATATGGGAACCGAAATAAAAGAATAAGGAAGGATGAGGGAAACAATGGGGTTTGTAAGAATGACCGTTGCCCAAGCAGTCGTTAGATTTCTTGACCAACAGTATATCGAAGTGGACGGCAAGAAAACCAAATTTGTTCGCGGAGTTTTTACTATATTTGGTCACGGTAATGTCGTTGGTCTGGGACAGGCGCTGGAAGAATTAGAACATAAACTAGAAGTTTATCAGGGAAAAAATGAACAAGGTATGGCACATATTGCGACTGGTTTTGCAAAACAAAAGAATCGTTATCAGGTCTATGCGTGTACATCATCCGTAGGCCCTGGTGCAGCAAATATGATTACGGCGGCTGCGACGGCAACGGCAAATAATATTCCACTTTTACTCTTGCCCGGGGATGTCTTTGCAACTCGTCAGCCCGATCCTGTTCTACAACAGATTGAGCAAACAAATAGTTTGGCAATCTCGACCAACGATGCCTTCCAAGCCGTAAGTAAATATTGGGATAGGGTAAGCCGCCCAGAACAATTGATGACGGCAATGATCAATGCAATGCGGGTATTGACCGATCAGGCAAACACTGGAGCAGTGACGATTGCATTGCCACAAGATGTACAAGGTGAAGCTTATGATTTTCCAGAGTATTTCTTTCAAGAGCGCGTTCACCGGATTGATCGGAGATTGCCAGTAGAAGCAGCGATTGCAGATGCGGTGAAGATTATCACGCGCAAGAAAAAACCAATCATTATTTGCGGCGGCGGAGTACGCTATGCCGAAGCTGGTGAAGAATTAAAAAGTTTTTCGGAGGCTTTTCATATTCCGTATGGGGAGACGCAGGCTGGCAAGAGTGCGGTTATTTATAATCATACATATAATTTAGGTGGAATCGGTGTAACTGGTAATTCAGCAGCAAATGATATAGCGCATCAAGCTGATTTGGTTATCGGGATTGGTACGAGATTTACTGACTTTACAACGGGATCAAAAGGTGTATTTGACGCACCTAATGTAGAATTTTTAACGATCAATGTTTCTGATTTTCATGCGGGCAAATTAGATGCGGTAAAAGTTGTCGCTGATGCAAAAGTTGGTCTAAAAAAATTGGAAGAGGAACTGAGAAAGGTAAATTATAAAGCCGGTTATACTGATGAAATCAAGCTTGCAAAAGAAAAATGGCAGCGAGAGTTAGACCGGCTATATGCTGTTAAATATTGCCCTAATTTTGTACCAGAAGTTTCCGGTGATTTTCATGAAAGTAAGATGACCGAATATAGCGAATCTTTAAAAACTTGCTTGACGCAAACGGAAGTAATTGGTGTATTTGATCGATTACTTGATGAGGATGCCATTGTTGTTGGCGCATCGGGAAGTTTACCGGGATGTTTACAGCGGGTATGGCGTCCAAAACAAGTTGGCGGTTATCATATGGAATATGGTTATTCCTGTATGGGCTATGAGGTTGCGGCATCGATTGGGGCTAAATTAGCGGAAGAAAATCGTGAAGTATATGCTTTTGTTGGTGATGGCAGCTATCTGATGCTGCATACAGAATTGGTAACGAGCATTCAAGAGGGGATAAAAACCAATATTGTTTTACTTGATAACAGTGGTTTTGGCTGTATCAACAATCTGCAAATGGGGAACGGTATGGGCAGCTTCTATACGGAATTTAGAAAACGTTCCAAAGATGGAAAAGCCAATGGCGTGCTAATGCAAATCGATTTTGCGAAAAATGCCGAAGCTTATGGGGCAAAAACATATTCCATCCATACGGTAGCAGAATTGGAAGCGGCGATTATAGATGCAAAAAAACAAACCGTATCAACATTATTTGATATAAAAGTATTACCAAAAACAATGACCCATGGGTATGGTGCAGATTGGAATGTTGGCTTAGCTGAAATTTCTAGCAATGCTAAGATCCATACCGCATATCAAAACCGTAAAAACTTCTTAGACAAAGCGAGACGGTATTAATACTTACTCAAAATAAGAGTGCATATATTGAAGGGTGGATTTTGAAATGTTGAAAATTGGTATTATTGGTGCAGGTCGTATTGGTAAAGTTCATGGAGAGAGTATTACTAAATATGTAAAAAATGCTGTGGTAAAAGCAATCGCTGACCCGTTTCTAAATGATGCAACAAAAGCATGGGCGAAATCTATGGGAATAGAGTACAGCTACACGGATTATAAAAAAATTCTGGCTGATTCTGAAATTGATGCGGTGCTTATTTGTGCTTCAACCGATATGCATTCACTCATTTCTATTGAAGCAATCAAAGCTGGAAAACATGTTTTTTGTGAAAAGCCAATTGATCACAATGTAGAAAAAATCAAAGAAGTTTTAGCTGTTGTCAAAGCTTCTGATCGAAAATATCAAGTTGGATTCAACCGCCGTTTTGATCATAATTTTAAAGCTGCGCAAGAAGCAGTTGCTGCAGATAAAATTGGTAAACAACAAATTATTAAAATTACTTCGCGTGATCCGGAGGCGCCGCCAATCAGTTATGTAAAAGTTTCTGGCGGCATGTTCTTAGATATGACAATTCATGATTTTGATATGGTTAGATTTTTGTCTGGCAGTGAAGTGGATGAAGTATACACTGTAGGCGGTGTTACGGTTGATCCAGCGATTGGTGAAGCCGGTGATGTTGACACGGCAATTATCAGCTTAAAACTTGCCAATGGTGCGATGGCTGTAATTGATAACTGCCGGCAGGCTGCGTATGGCTACGATCAACGCGCTGAAGTGTTTGGAACAGAAGGTGTAATTCAAATCGGTAATGATAGTGCCTCCAATGCAGTTCTGAGCAATAAAGATGGTGTTACTGCGGAGAAACCATTGTATTTCTTCTTAGAACGTTATATGCGTGCTTATGCTGATGAAATTGGTGCTTTTGTTGATGCAATCACTGAAGATAAAGAAGTTATGGTAAATGCACAGGATGGATTAGAACCAGTCATCATCGGTCTGGCTGCTAAAAAATCATTACTTGAAAATAGACCAGTTAAAATTGCTGAAATTAAGCAAGCTTTTGGCTTATAAATAAATCTAGGGTGGGCTTGAATTTATAATTTGCATTTTTATAAAAATAGAGTTTACGAAGTGTGTAGAAGTTTATAAAATAAAGGGTTGGGGAGCGTAACTTATGTTAAATATAAATGAGATTCACTTAGGGATTGCACCAATTGCTTGGACGAATGATGATATGCCTGACTTAGGCAAAGAAAATACGTTTGAACAGTGTATCAGTGAAATGGCTTTGGCTGGATTTACGGGGTGCGAAGTCGGCAATAAATATCCTAGAAATACGGAGATTTTAGGCAAAGCATTAAAACTGCGTGGACTAAAGATTGCGAGTGCTTGGTTTAGTTCTTTTTTAACCACAAAACCATTGCAAGAAACAATAGATGCGTTTATTGAACATCGTGATTTTTTATATGTAATGGGTGCCAAAGTAGTGGTCGTATCTGAACAAGGACACAGTATTCAAGGGCAAATAAAAACGCCGATTTTTGCTGGAAAACCATATTTTACAGAGGCAGAATGGACGAAACTTGCTACAGGATTAAATCAACTTGGCGCACTTGCAAAAGAAAAAGGCATGAAGGTCGTTTATCATCATCATATGGGGACGGGCGTACAAACAGCAGCAGAAATTGATAAATTGATGAAAATGACAGATCCTGCGTTTGTATATCTATTATTTGACAGTGGGCACTTAGTTTATGCAGGAGAAGATCATTTAGCCGTGTTGAAAAAGCATGTAGATCGTATTAAACACGTGCATTTAAAAGATATTCGAGCTGAAAGAGTACAAGAAGTGAAAGCAAAGCAAGGCAGCTTTTTAGAGGGGGTTCGCTTAGGTGCCTTTACAGTCCCCGGCGACGGTTCCATTGATTTTACGCCAATTTTTGAAATATTAGCAAATGCAAAATATCAAGGTTGGTTCATCGTCGAAGCAGAACAAGATCCTGCTAAAGCAAATCCATTTGAATATGCACAAAAAGCAAGAGCCTATATTAAAAAGACAGCAAAAATCTAGCGGTTACTCTGTATTTAGCACAATAGCAGCAGGCAAAAAATATGCACGAGGAGAGTTTTTTGCCTGCCAATAAAAAAAGTATGTTTACACTAGGATTTATCGAAATAGTCATAATAATTTCGCAATTATAGGGATGATGCATGCATTTGTGCCTATGATTAGTTTAGCATTGTCTAAATTTTGTGAAATATCAATATGGGGGTAACAAAATGGAACACTTTGTGCCAATAATGAGTTTTCTTGCCTATACAGGATTAGTTGCTTTGTATTCGTGGTATAAATGTAAGCATGATAATATGCAGAGTGCCGAGGGATATTTTTTAGGCGGGCGTAGTTTAACTGGTATATTTATTGCGGGGTCTTTAATTTTGACAAATTTGTCGACAGAACAATTGGTTGGACTGAATGGACAAAGTTATAAGACTTCTATGGTAGTTATGGCCTGGGAAGTTACAGCACCGGTCGCATTAATTTGTTTTGCGATGATATTTTTACCCAAGTATTTAAAAAGCGGGATAGCGACAATTCCAAAATTTTTAGAACAGCGCTATGACAGTCGTGTTAGACAAATTATTACGATCTTATTTTTATTGGGATATGGATTGGTATTTTTACCTACGGTATTGTATTCCGGTGCTTTGGTGTTAGATGGGCTTTTTAGCATACACGAGTGGATTGGTGTTAGCCAAATGGCATCCGTGGCAATGATTGCCGCGATGATAGGCTGTATTGGTATTAGTTATGTTGTAAGCGGTGGTTTAAAAGCCGTTGCAGTATCTGATACGATCAATAGTGTTGGTTTATTAGTTGGTGGTTTATTCATACCTATCTTAGGTTTGATTGCTTTAGCTGATGGTAGTTTGGTCGAAGGGGTTAAAACCTTAGTTACCAATCATCCGGAAAAATTAAATGCCATTGGCGATAATAGCTCTCCGGTGCCTTGGCCAACGTTATTTCTAGGACTATTTTTTAATAACTTATTCTATTTTTGTACGAACCAAGCGATTGTACAAAGGGCTTTTGGGGCAATCAATTTGGCGGAAGCACAAAAAGGTGCCTTGTATGCAGGGTTCTTTAAAATCATTGATGCATTTTTTCTCGTGATTCCAGGCATTATTGCGTATCATCTTTATGGGACATCTTTATCTAATGCAGATATGGCGTATCCTACCTTGGTAATGGATGTATTGCCGAAACCTCTTACTGGACTTTTTGCGGCGATCTTATTTGGTGCGATCATGAGCGCCTTCAATGGAGCACTTAGCAGTTCGGTAACCTTATTTTCACTTGATATCTATAAACCAATGATTAATCAGGCAGCAACAGAAGAACAAACAGTAAAAGTAGGCCGTAGATTTGCTATCGCTTTAGCTGGTATCGCAATTTTAGTTGCGCCATTAATCTACTTTGCACCATCCGGCTTGTATTATTATCTGCAAGAAAGCTTTGGCTTCTACAACATACCAATTATTGCTGCTGTAGTTGTTGGGATATATTCTAAATGGGTCCCTGCTATGGCAGTCAAAATCGCTTTGCTCTCTCATATTGTTTTATATGGTGCTTCAAAAGTATTCTTGGGCGATATACATTTTCTCTATATCTTAAGTGCATTATTCCCAATCAATATTCTAGTATTATTACTGGTTGGTAAATACAAACCAAGAGCAGAGGCCTTTATTGAACATCATACTGACGAGGTAGATGTAACACCGTGGAAACATGTAAAGCTTGCTTCTTGTCTGCTTATCGGCTGTATGTTATTCATCTATGCAATATTCTCAAAAATTGGTCTTGCAGCGTAAATAAATGAAATCAAGCATATGAGGCAGTCTAAGATTGCTTTATATGCTTGCTATTTTTCTTCGCAGTGAAGAGAGGTGTTCGAAATGGATCTTATCATAATTTTAATTAGTTTAATTGGTTTAATGTATTTTGCTTATCGCGGGTATTCCATTATATTAATCGCCCCTATTTTTGCTGTGGTTGCGGCGATTGGCAGTGGTTATGCGGCGATGCCGATTTATAGTGAGCTTTATATGACAAAAGCTGCAGAGTATATTAAAAACTACTATCCGGTATTTCTATTGGGCGCAGTCTTTGCTAAGATCATGGAGTCTGGTGGACTCGCAGCGGCAGTTGCAAGCAAAATCGTACAAACGCTTGGCAAAGAAAGGGCTATTTTAGCAGTGCTTTTAGGTTGTGGGGCTTTAACCTATGGAGGTTTAAGTGTATTTGTAGTTGCTTTTGTCATGTACCCGTTCTCAGCTATTTTATTTAAACAAGCAAAAATTCCCAAACGATTACTCCCGGCAACTTTATGGATGGGGATACTCACCTATGCGATGATTGCAATTCCGGGAACTCCGCAAATTCAAAATATTATTCCCACCGCTTTTTTTGGTACAACGACTTGGGCGGGAATTCATACGGGACTTTTTGCCACAGTATTGTATTTTATGATAGCTTGGAGTTGGATTCGTTATCGGCATAAAAAATTGGCAAGCCACGGAGAAGGGTATGGCAATTATGTTTTAAATGAACCAGAGAATATAAAAGAAGATTTGCCTCATTGGAGCCTGGCGGCCTTACCACTTATCCTCGTTGTGGTGATGAACTTAATTGTCAGTAATCCTTTTACTTGGCAATGGGCGTATCATTGGGATAGCCATAGCTTAGAAAATTTTTCAACGCTCAAATTGTCGCTTTTAGCCCCTAGTGTCGACCGTGTACAAGCGATTTGGTCAATTAATGTTGCGCTTATTATGAGCAGTATTGTTGCAGCATTTATTGGACGAAAACGTTTAAAAACACAAGGTGGCGTGCTTTCTCCAATCAATGTGGGAGCAGTATCATCTACTTCGGCAGTTTTAAATGTAGCCTCTGGTTATGCTTTTGGCTGTGTTATCGCTACTTTACCAGGTTTTCAAATCATCAAAGAAATGCTGCTCAATTTAAGTGTTGGTGACGGACCGTTACTTTCCGCAATCATTACAACCAATATTATGACGGGGATTACTGGATCGGCATCAGGCGGCTTAACCATAGCTTTAGGGATGCTCGGTAATGAATGGCTTACTTGGGCAAATAGCATGCAGATGTCACCGGAAATTCTACATCGAATTGTTTGTATTGCTTCAGAAGGAATTGATACAGTACCGCATTCAGGTGCATTGGTTACACTTTTTGCTGTTTGTGGTTTAACCCATAGAGATTCTTATTATGATATTTTTATCTTAACGATATTAAAAACGGCAATCGCCTTTATTTGTTTGGCTTTTTATAGTATAACCGGGCTAATTTGACATTCTACGATAGATTCCGCAAAATAAAAAACCCAAGAATGTAAAGTAGGAGCTTACATTCTTGGGTTTATATTTTTATTGATTAAAAATATGTGTATTTTAAATCATTATAAATAAGAACTTACGCAAAAAAAGGCTGAGACAACGATCAATAGTGCGAATATTGTGTTAATTAAACGAACGGAATTTTCATTTGTTATCTTCATATCTTATGCTACACCTCAAATCTAAAAACGTACAACTGTTAATATATACAATTATATCGTTAGAATAGACAAAAAACAACCATATTTTACAAATATTAAAAAAATAGGACTAAAGGACAAGGTCTGTTTAAGAAAAAGCAAGCGAAATTGCTTAGGGCGTATCTGAAAACTATCAAAACGGCCACTGACGACGCTTTTTGCGCCATTGACCATTCCACTAGTTTCTAGATACACTTTAGTTCGCTTGTTTTTTTTCATTAACTGGGGTTAAATTTGATTTTATTGCAGAAAGATTTTCGCTAATATCTAAAGTGACTGGATCTGTAAGTGTAAAAATGGTTTGCAAAGCGTTGACTTGTTCCTGATGTTGTTTATTAATACGTAGGTTTTTTTCGTCAAGTACGTAAACACTTTGCTCAATAATTTTAGTTTGCTTGTCAGAAAAATCTTTGGTTTTATTAATAATTTCTAGGACATGTGTATCATTTTGATTACTTAAATTTGCTGGTGGAGTAAGCCGGGTTAACTCTTCATTAAGTATTTTACTTTTTGTGTATAGATCAATAAATCGTAGATGTGCGGTCTCAGCACTTATTTCGTCAGTTTGAAAGGATTTTATTATTTTATGATATTGCTGCCAATGCTGATCAATTCGATCAATCATTTTTTTATAAGAGGTATACCATTCGGCAAAGCTCATTTGCTCTTGAATGAAAAGCTGTTCTTTCTCTGGAGTCATCGGTTCCGGTTTTTCAGGCAGTGAGGGTTTAAAAATAAAGGGAATGCTAAGAAGAATCAGACAAATAACAATTGGAAAAATCTGTTTTTTTCGCACGGCAAGAAAGATGATACAGCAAATACAAAGAATCAGTGAAACAAATAAAATTTTTAAAATTAAAGGTGTTAAGATAGCCATAGAAATCTCCTTCATATAAACTATATCTACCTTCTACAAAGGCTTTGCCAGTTCCTGCTGATTATCTGTAGGTTTTAATCTTGATTTGTTGTAAAGTGTTTTTATGGTTATTGCAGTTGCTTTTTTTTCAATATATACTAAACGGTATATAGTTCATTTCATATAAACATAAAATGAAAGTTCTTTTTCAAAAGATAAAAATAATTTAGAAAGGAATGTTTTATGAATCAAAGTTTTTGTAAGGCAGTTTGGAGCCTATTTAAAGGGTATTGGAATTCAGATGAAAAGTGGAAAGCAAGGGGACTTCTTGGTACAGTTATTCTATTGAATTTTGCAGCGGTATATATTGTGGTATTAATCAATCAATGGTATAACACATTCTATAATGCATTGCAAAATTATGATCAAAATGCATTTTGGTCTTTAAACGGGGAATTTGCAGTTCTGGCTTTTATTTATATCGCAATTGTAGTCTATGCAAGATATTTACAGCAAATGTTGCAAATTAAATGGCGGAAATGGATGACGAAGCGATATCTTGATGAATGGCTGAAGAATCAGACCTATTATAGGATGCAAATTTTAGAGGACAAAACAGATAATCCCGATCAACGAATTAGTGAAGATATCAACCAATTTGTTTCTTTGACGCTTACGTTAACGCTTGGCTTCCTAAAACAGACTGCGATGCTTGGGGCTTTTATCGTTATATTATGGAATTTATCTGGCGTTATTAGTCTTCCATTTGGTAATTATCAAGTAACAATCTATGGTTACATGGTTTGGTTTTCGATTCTATACGCAGGCGTAGGCACTTATTTAACAGCGAAAATCGGAAATCCATTAGTGCGATTGAATTATGACCAACAACGATATGAAGCAGATTTTCGGTTTCATATGATACGGCTAAGAGAAAATAGTGAAAGTATTGCTTTTTACGGTGGCGAAACGCTAGAGAAAATAAAATTTTTGGATCGATTCAGACATGTTTTTAAAAACTATTGGTCCTTAATGAAATACGAGAAACGTTTAACTTGGTTCACTTCGGGATATGGTCAATTGGCCATTATCTTCCCAATACTTTTGGCTGCACCTCGATATTTTGGTGGTGCGATTCAATTGGGTGGCTTGATTCAGACATCTAGTGCATTTGGAAAAGTACAAGATGCGTTGTCTTTCTTTGTGGATAGCTATACGTCTATTGCACAGTGGCAGGCTGTAGTAAAACGTTTGCTTGGCTTTGTGAAACATATGGAAACGGTGGAAAACCTGGCAATTGAGACAACAATTGCACAAGCCAATGTGGATTGTTTGGCTGTACAGAATTTAACAGTTGCATTACCTGGCGGTCAAGCATTATTGCAAAATGTGAATTTGCAAATTGCAGGTGGCGAAAAATTATTGATTACGGGTGCTTCCGGAGCCGGAAAGAGTACGCTTTTGCGGACAATTTCGGGTATTTGGCCATTTGGTAATGGAAGTATTGTCGTCCCGCAAGGACAGAAAAGATTGTTTTTACCGCAGCGACCTTATTTACCTTTAGGAAGTTTGAAGGAGGTACTTTTATATCCGAGTGAAATGTCAGATCTTGCGCATGCACAGGTTGAGGAAGTAATGCGGCAATGTCAGTTAGCAGAATTTATCTCTAGCTTAGAAAGTATAGAAGACTGGTCAAAAATTTTATCTCTTGGTGAACAGCAGAGGATTGCTTTTGCCAGAGTGCTGTTAATAAAACCTCAGTGGGTATTTTTAGACGAAGCAACTTCAGCGTTGGATGAACCTACGGAAAAAATTATGTATGAATTATTACTAAAGCATTTACCGAATACTTCGGTCATTAGTATCGGACACAGAAACACGCTTGTAAAATACCATCAAAAGAGATTGCATTTAATTGGCAATGGTGGTTGGGTCATAGAATAGACAAGTTATTTAAAAAGAGCCTTTATGTTCACTTAAAACGATGAACATAAAGGCTCTTTTATTTAATAAACGATAGAGAGTGTTTTGCCTGTTTTATAAGCTTCTGTGGTTCTAAAAGCGATTTGTGTTGATTTTGTTCCGTCATATACGGTGACATCCGGCTGCTCTTTTTTCTGTATACAATCGATGAAGTTTTGTATTTCAAGACGATATGCTTCAGCAAATCTTTCAGGAAATCCGCTTACGCATTCGGTTACAGCGCCATGCTCATTATAGATCATACAGAGATTTTTTTCAGGAACGGAACTGATACGCAGGCTGCCTTCCGTACCGATAATTTCTGTTTCAACATGGTATCCATGCGGTGCGGTTCGTCCTACATGGATGAAGGCAAGAGACCCATTCTCGCATTTATACATAGCAACCCCGGTTTCATCATCACCGACAGTTTGGAATTCTTTATGCTTGAAAGTGGCGCCGGCAGAGTGGACTTCTATTGGATCAGAATCTAGGAACCAGCGAATGAGATCTATATCGTGAATTGCCATATCGATGAATATACCGCCAGAGGTTGCCGCAAATTTAATAGCACCTTGTACTAAAGCTTCAGGGTCTATACCTGTAGCTTTTACCATATAAGGTTTGCCGATAGCCCCTTGCTTGATTTTTTCTTTGGCATAGGCATAGGAAGGATCAAATCTTCGCATAAATCCGAGGAAAAAGGTAAGTTCAGGATGACGCTCTACTGCTTTTTCCGCCATTTTACATTCTGCGACGGTTATACCGAGCGGTTTATCACTAAAGACGTGTTTTCCAGCATCTAAGGCGGCTTCTATTTGCCAGCAATGTTGATCACTCGTTGTCACAATGGCAACGGCTTCAATATCAGCATCGCGCAGCATTTCACGAAAATCGGTGTAGACTTTTTCCACACCCAGTTCTTTTTTTGCATAGTCTAATTCGGCGGGAACGATAGAGCAAGCGGCTGTAAGTGTCGCGTTTGGAATTTTAAACGCAAGATTTTTCGCATGTTCTTTCCCTAATCTACCCAATCCTGCGATGCCGATTTTAATTTTGTTCATCATAAAAATTCTCCTCGTTGTTGTATTGATTTTATGGATTTTTTTCCATAAGTATGCATAAAGAAGTCTTCGAGTTCTTCAAGAGTGTGTCCTTTGGTCTCTGGTAGATATTTCACAACGAACCATATAGATAAAATGCTCATGAATGCAAAGGTGAAAAATGTATTGGATAATCCGATCGATTCAAGCAAAATCGGAAAAGTCAAACCTACACAGAAATTTGCAATCCATAATACGCAAACGGCAATTCCCATACCCAAGCCACGTAGTCGTAATGGAAAAATCTCTGAAATGATTAACCAGTTTACCGGTCCGATCAGACCCTGGAAAAAGGCAAGATAAATTACGATTAATCCTAAAATAATATAAGGGAAATACGTGAGATGCTGCAGAAGGTTGGAAGCAATCCCGATCAACGAAAGTGTTACTGTCACACCGATTAGCCCGGTGATGATCATCGGCCGCCGTCCGACACGATCCATCATGCGAATACCGCAGCACATGGCAATTAGGGAAATCAGACCATTGGCGATATTACCGATTAAGGCGGATTCTGTGCTTAAGCCAGAGGTCTTAAGAATCTCTGTGCCGTAATACATAATAGAATTTATGCCTGTAAATTGATTGATTAAGGCCATGCCCACGCCTAGTCCGACCAAAGATCTGACCCAAGATATGCCCAGATCTTTGACTGTCATTTGTGAGACTGCGGCACACTTTTCTATACTTTTTTGTATTTGCGCTACTTCGGATTTAACTTCTTTGGGCGGGCGGATTTTTTCTAAGACGGCAATCCCTTCTGTAATACGATTTTTACTAATTAGCCATCTTGGGCTTTCCGGCATTTTCAGCATACCGATGCCTAAAACGATTGCCGGAAGAGCGGCTAAAGCGAGCATATAACGCCAAATACCTTCGTTTTCACCCCATGTAATACCGATGAAAGCATTGCAGGAGAATGCTAAAAGCTGCCCTGAAACAATCATCAATTCATTTTTTGTTACAACCTTACCGCGACGCTGAAACGGAGCGATTTCGGCTAAGTATGTTGGGACATTGACAGAGGCACCACCGACTGCCAAGCCAAGCATGAATCGGGAAATTACCATAACTGGAACATTAGGAGATAACGCACAAGCAATTGTTGAAATGAAAAATAGCAATGAAAGTAAAATTAAGGTTTTTTGCCTGCCGTAGATGTCTGTGATTTTTCCAATCGTGATTGCGCCTATTGCGGCACCTAATTGCAATATAGCGACGACCAGACCTTGCGTATAGGCGTTTAAATTTAATTGATCGGGCATTGACATGTAAGGTAAAGCTCCATTTACTACACCGGTATCATAACCAAACAATAAACCGCCAAAGGTAGAAATAAGTATGATAAGTGATAGATTTTTATTTGGACTTTTACTTTCCATTATAATCCTCCAAAGTATTTATTTGCGTTATTGATTTATCAGAACGTTCTGTATATTAATAATAATCATACTATACAGAATTGTCATTACAGTAAATTGCCCAGATATTTACATGATTTGCTCATTTTAATTATATTTTGGTTTTGTTTTGAGTATGTATTGATTCTTTAATAGTTGATTAATTTTGGTTTTATGAGTATATTTACTTTAGGTGCGAATATAAAAAATCATATTTCAATAGAAAATACGATGGAATTGGGGGACGCTATGCAAAAAGAGGAAAAGGGCGTAATTGGGAAAGAGGGGATATATTTTTACTCTGCGAGTGTATTTGCAAGAGAACATCTTTTTTATATTTTGTGGGGTGCTGCGTATCGCTTGGATGCGCCTTATCGTGTGAAACGAAGCTATATGGATGCCTATATGCTGCAGTTTGTTACGAGCGGTGAAGTACATTTTGAATTGCGTGGACAACATTTTGTGGCAAAAGAAAATGAATTTGTTCTTTTTGATTGTCATGAACCCAATCATTATTGGGCGGAGATTCCTGCAACTGTAAAATGGTTTCATTTTAATGGGAATGCAATCAAGCCACTTTTGGAATATATTTATGAAATGAATGGAAATGGTCATTTCTCAAATCGTAAAGCGCTTAAGATCGATAAGTATGTAAATGAAATTTTAGAAAGCATAAAAAAAGAAGATGAAAATGAAATGGTTCTTTCAAAAAATTTGTACAATATTTTATGTGAAGCAGCGGCACCGACGCTGGAAAGATTCTCAGTTTCAGCAAGAAATAAGATTGCAATTGATGCGGCTATTCATTTTATGCAAGAAAATTTTCAGCGGCAAATCATGATTTGTGATGTTGCAGAACACGTAAATTTTAGTCTGTTTTATTTTACTAGATTATTCAAAAAGGCAATGCTTATATCTCCGCATTTATATTTGCTCAACATACGTTTGGCGCATGCGAAAAAACTTTTATGCGAGACCTCGGACAGCGTTGAAAGTATTGCTGGGAAAAGCGGCTTCCAAAGTGCATCCTACTTTATTCGTGCCTTTAAAAAAGCTGTAAATTTGACCCCTAATAATTTTCGTAGCATTTTCTCTGATTTATAGAGAAAAATAAAATGAGTTTAGGTGCATCGCTCTATGAAAATGTGATTTTTTGATGATGGAAGTATCTATAGGTTGATTGCAAAAATAAGGTGCTTGGATATTTTATTCATTTGGGATAGAATAGAAGTTAAGGGTTGTAATGGAGGTGTAGCATGCAAACGTATAGCAGCAAAGCAGAGTTAATTACAGCAGTCAAGACGGCATATATGCTTTTTGATAAAGAATTTGATGGAGTTTCTGAAGCGCAGAAGGCGTTGCGTTTTCAGGGGGTGGATAAGACGCCGCAAGAAATGCTCGCCTATCAGCTGGGTTGGCTGAACCTCGTGATGGGGTGGGAAGACGATGAGTTGAACGGAAGAGAAGTTGTTACGCCATCTCTGGGGTATAAGTGGAATCAGTTAGGTCAGCTTTATCAATCTTTTTATACGGCGTATCGCGATTATACATTACAGGCATTACGCAGTGCGTTAAAAAAAAGTGTTGACGCATGGTGTGCGTGGATAGAACAGTTAAGTGATGAGGAATTGTTTATAGCTGGCACGCGCAAATGGACGGTTACAAGTGCGAACTGGCCAATGTGGAAGTGGATTCATATAAATTCTGCTGCACCATTTAAAAATTTTCGTCCTAAAATTAGAAAATGGAAGAAGCTTGTTTTTGAGAAGACGTTAAATTCGTAAGTGCGGACATTACATAGAAGAGAAAAGGGGAGAATCATTTGTTTATAGAAATGCGGCACAAGAGAAAACTTATGTCTGGAGAAGAGGTAAAACGCGTTTTAGCAGATGCCGAATTTGGCACACTTGCTTGTATCAGTGAAAATGGATATCCATATGCGGTGCCATTAAATTTCATTTATGAAAACGAGGGTATTTATTTTCATTCAGCGCATAAAGGACACAAGATAAATAACATTAAGCAGAATAGAAAAGTCAGTTTTTCCGCAGTAAGTTATGTTCAACTTTTACCTGATAAATTTGATACTGAATACGATAGTGTTATTGTATTTGGGTTGGTGGAAGAAGTTACGGAAGACTTTGAAAAGAAGGAAGCTTTGAAGGGGTTAATAAAGAAGTATTCGGATGGATTTTTGGAAAAAGGGATGGCGTATATTGATAAAAGCATGCATACAGCTGCTGTTTATAAGATACAAATCGAGCATATGACAGGAAAACGGGGAAGATAGAGCTTTTGTATACGCAAGAAATTTAACAAACCACTACAGTTGTAGTAAAATAATTGATAATGATTGGGAGGTTGTAATGGAATTTTTAAAATCTATCGGTTATTTTATTCTTGCTGGTCTGTTTGAAATCGGCGGAGGTTATTTAATTTGGTTATGGATGCGTGAAGGAAAAAGTGTGTATTATGCGATGGTTGGTGCGGTGATTTTAGTGTTATATGGAATCATACCGACTTTACAGCCTGCAAACTTTGGCCGCGTATATGCTGCATATGGTGGAATCTTTATTGTTTTATCCATTTTATGGGGGTGGGGTGTGGACAAAGTTATGCCCGATCGCTTCGATATGATAGGTGGAATCATATCCTTGGTAGGGGTTCTCATCATCATGTATTGGCCTAGATAATAGTTCAATACTTGTATGAGCATAAAATTAGACCGAGTTTTCGATGAAGCCCCTTGGGTAGGTTTAATATTCATTAATTTCTTGGAAAGGAGAGGATATGATGCAGTTAGATATACAAGTCCCTACGCAAGTTTATGACTTTATGATGCATATTTCAGAGCAGATTTCTATATATGATTTAATTGTAGGGATGACGATATTCTTTGTTTTTTGGATATTTAAAAACTTATTTACAAATTATATTTTTCACTTCTTTCTAAAACTTTTTTGCGGGGATGAGGAGAATCAGGTTTCTTTTTTAGTTGTTTTGCATAACCCCATGAAAAATTTGATTGTTTTTACTGGCATCTATTTAGCTTTACAAAATTGTTTGCCGATTACATTTGATCTTTTACTTGTTAAGTTTTTTAGAACAGGGATCATTATTTTATTTTCAAATGCGTTATATGGCTTGATTGGGTATTATGCGGAAAATTATATGGAAATAAAATGGATTTCATGTTATGAAATGGATAAGATTCTGGTCCCTTTTCTTTCAAAAATAGCAAAGGTTATTGTGTTATCATTGGCTTTTGTCGCGGTGGCCAGTACTTGGGGATATGATGTAAATGGATTTATTGCAGGTTTAGGATTAGGTGGATTGGCGTTTGCTTTAGCGGCAAAGGATTTGCTTGCTAATATTTTTTCTGGGATTGTTATCATAATAGATAAGCCCTTTAGTATCGGAGATTGGGTAAAAACAAGTGAAATTGAAGGTACGATTGAAGATATTAATTTTAGAAGTACGAAGATAAGAACTTTTGATCAAGCTTTGGTTACGGTGCCAAATGCGAATTTGGTCAATTCACCTATTATTAACTATACGAATCGGTCGGTACGCAGAATTACGTTTCGACTAAAGGTGCGCTATGATACACCTGGGCGCAATTTAAAAGAGTGTGTGAAAAATATAGAAAAGTTTCTTTATATGCATCCACAGGTTGATAAAAAAACGATTTTTGTCAAGTTTGATTCTTTTGGAGAGTGTGGTCTGGAATTATTTTTGTATTTTTTTACGAATACGATTGTATGGGAAGAGTATTTAGAAATTAAGCAGGAAATTAATTTTAAAATTATGGATATTATACAGAATGCAGGGATTTCATTTGCTTTGCCTAGTACTAGCATTTATATTGAGAAATCCAGTGGGAAATTGAAGAATGAAAAGGAATCTGCATCCTGGTAAAGTATAAATTGGACGTTGAAAATACTGAAAAGAAATGTATTGTAATTTAAAATGAGGATGTTGCATGATTGCAACATCCTCATTTGTAAATCAATTCTCGGACGAACGGCAGTGATAAATGTTATAGAAAGGCACTGCTTGCTTAGTAGGCTTATATTTGAAAAAATTTGCGCATGGGATAAAAGCAAGTTAAGTATTGACACAAAGGGGTATCGGAATTTATAATTGAGGCGTGACGGAGGGTATACTCGTGTGTGCTGGATAAGTTATCAACAGAAGTTGATTGCTTATCTTTTTTTTTCGTCTAATTCTATGAATATAGTTAAATTTATTAGATTGGAGTTAAAGTTAAAAATGTTTAAGATCGAACAAAAAAAAGACAGCGTGTTATTGAACCCGCAAAATTATCTAGGTGTGAAGGGAATGATCGTGTTTATTGCTTTTATGGGAATGTTTATTCCCCTGTCAATTGACCTATATCTGCCTGCCATGCCTTCTATGGCACAATATTTTCAGACAACATCTGCCATGATTAATTTAACTTTAGTTGCATTTTTTGTTTTTTTTGCAATAGGGATTATTGTCTTTGGTCCGTTAAGTGACAAATATGGGCGGAAAAAGATCCTTGTAATTGGGCTGATTTTGTATATTGGAGGAAGTATTGCTTGCGCCTTGGCATTGTCGATCTATCAATTGATTGTATTTCGTGTGTTGCAAGGGTTGGGTGCTGGAAATATTACGTCTATTGCGACGGCCCTGGTAAAAGATTGTTTTTCAGGAAAGATGAAAAGTAAGATTCTCGCCATTGTGCAAGTAATGGGTGTGCTGGCTCCTATGGTAGCTCCTATTGCAGGCGCGCTGATCTTGCAGATTGGCGGAACTTGGCGTGACACTTTTTGGGTACTCGCCGTTACGGGGGTTTTAAACGGATTTCTCGTATTTTTATTCCAAGAAAGTTTGCCAAAAGAAAAACGCTATCAGGGAACGCTAATCGGTTCTTTACAACGTTTGTTGATTGTAGGAAAAAATCCAGGGTTTACGTTCTTTCTTTTGATTGCTGCTGTTTTGTCAGCGCCATATATGGCTTATGTTGCAATGTCTTCTTATATATACGAAAATACGTTTGCTTTGTCTGTTCAGGCTTACAGTTATTTTTTTGCGGCAAATTCAGCATTTGCTATTTTGGGACCAATTGTTTATATTCGTTCCATTGGACGATTTTCGCCGCGTTTGTTTACGCAATGTTGTTTTGGGGTAGCTTTTATTAGTGGTTTGAGCTTATTCTTTTTCGGAAATCATTCCCCCTGGCTTTTTTTAATGACATTTCTGCCGTTTACCTTGGTGGAAGGCGCTATTCGCCCACTTAGTACAGATATTCTGTTGGAACAGCAAAAAGAAGATATTGGGGCGGCTTCATCGCTTATCAATGCAGTGCATACTATTTTAGGGAGCGTTGGTATGGTGTTATGCTCTTTTGCCTGGAATAATATGATTGATATGCTCGGAATTATGATTATTTCATCAGTTGTATTGGCTATTTTATTGTGGATTATCTTGATGTATAGTACGATGAAGGTAATCGGGCTAAAATAGAAGGCGCAGTTATTATCCAATCAATTTCAAGCCAATTGCGGAGCCTAGTACAACAGTAATTGCGATAATTCTTGGCAAATTTCTAGGTTCACCATAGACAAACATGCCAAGTAAGGCGCCACCGGAAGCGCCAATTCCTGTCCATACAGCATAGGCTGTTCCCATTGGCAGTGTTTTCATAGCAATGGATAAGAATAAAAAACTTAGTCCAAAGCCAGTAAATAATAATAAAAATGCCTTTAAGTTGTGGTCTTTATGAAGTTTATGAATCATGGCAACGCCGGTCATTTCAAAAATTCCTGCCAGTATCAGGCATATCCAATCCATATTAATGCACCTCTTTCTCTTGGCAATTGCTTACTAGCTTTAAGCTAATGACGCCAAGTAATAAAGTAACAATTAAAGCTATTTTTATCGGGTTAACAGGCGCGCCGAATAAGACAATATCGGATAATACAGTTCCCGTAGTGCCAAGACCTACGAAAACAGCATATACTGTTCCCACGGCAAGATTGCGCCCGGCTTGAATCATTAAATAAAAGCTAACAAAAATGCAGATACAGGTTCCCACCCAAGCTAAAATATTGTCCGCATGTTTGAGACCAATTACCCACCCAACTTCAAAGAAGGAAGCAATTATAACAGATATCCAAGTTTTATTCATCATTTATCTCCTTTTTAACTCGTATGATACAGATAAAAGCCCGGGAGAATCAGCCGCAATTGTGTGCAGCTATTCTCCCGGGCTTTTATCCCTCCGTGATCCAGTCTAAAGACTGTCGTTTTCTCTCGGACCAGACCAGTAAACTGCGGAACCCTAGAAAACTAAGTATGCTATTTATTATATGCAATTTGATCAATTTGTCAATCCTGCATCTGGCATAAGAAGGTGTATGCATCTTTAGAAAATAAAGTAGCCTTGAAAAGGAATGGACTTTCGCAAAATGCCGTATGCGATATTGAAAAAAATAAGCATTTTCAGTGCATTGGCTAAATATTTATTTCTTTTATTATGGATGAATAGCTAGCAAAATTCTTTCTAGGATTTAATACATTGACCGGTGTTTAGAAAAAGTATAAACTTAGATAAATATACGAAAATGCCAGAAAAAGGTGAAGCGCAAGTGTGTGTAGATATTAAAAAAATTAATACAGAAAATATTGTAGATGCCGTAAAAATATTAAAGAATATATACGATGTTGTTCGTATTGTAGATCCCGTGCAAAATACAATTCTGCATATAAAAGATAGAAAATCTCCAGCAGTATTGCGTGAAGGAGCCTGCTATGCAATTTGGAAAAAGAATAAGTTTTGTGACAATTGTATTTCTTATCGGGCGATAAAGGAGAAAGATACGTTTGTAAAATTCGAAGTGATTGATGAACGTGTTTATATGATTACAGCCAGTCCAGTCGAATATCAAGATGGCTGTTACGTCGTTGAAATGTTAACTGATATTACTGGTAAGGGTGTTCTGGAAAGTATGGCAGGTGAGAGTACCGAGGATTTTACGAATTTAGTATTGCGGCTGAATGATGCACTTGTGCGAGATGAATTGACTAAAATTTTCAATCGTCGTTATATTAATGAAAGATTGCCGATTGAAATTTTTCATAGTATAGCAAATGCAAATCCAGCGGCTCTGGTCATCATTGATATCGATAAGTTTAAGAATAAGAATGATATGTATGGACATATCGCAGGGGATGCGATATTGGAGCAGTTTGCTTATTTACTAATGAATGGTGTGCAAGAGGAGCGCGATTGGGTGGCACGTTACGGTGGAGAAGAGTTTCTGCTGTATCTTCACAATCGAAATCTTGAGCAGGCTGTAACAGTAGCAGAACAAATTCGGAAAGCAATAGAATATACCCAATTTACGATACCAAGCGGGTTTGTTAATATCACTTGCAGTTTAGGTATTTGTATTTTGGAAAAAGAAATGACGATGACGGAATGGATTGATTGTGCAGATAAAAAACTTTATGAAGCGAAAGCAACTGGAGGAAATAGAATTGTCGTATGAATTTACAACCTATCTTCGTAGTAGTTTATAAGTAGAATGAAGATAGGTATTTTCTAAGTTATCAACATAAATATATGATTTGTCTACAGTCTGAGGGATCGCATTTTTAATGCGATCCCCTTTTATTTATCAATCAATGTATTCATGATGGTTTCTGTAATTTTATTGGTTGACAAATTTTTTTTTATTCAATATTATATACCTATACCCCTAAGGGTATAAAAAGGGAGGGCTAAATTATGCGTCAATGTATGGATATACCAAAAGTTCAATTGAGAATAAAAAAAATTGAAGGACAGCTTAGAGCGATTTCAGAGATGGTTGGCAAGGATGTCCCTTGTGAGGATATTTTGATACAAATCAATGCAGCTAAGAGTGCAATGCACAAGGTGGGGCAGGTTGTTTTAGAAGGTCATTTGCAGCATTGTGTTCGCGATGGGATAGAACATGGAGATGCGGATAAAACAATTGCTGAATTTGCCAAGGCTGTAGAGCATTTTTCGCGAATGGGCTAGTTTTTAGTGAAAGTTGGAGGTTATGATGAAAGGCTTTATAGAATTATTAAAAAATGAAGAGCAAAGAACTATTTTATTTTTAATCTTATCGGTCGTTTCGCTTTTTATTAGTTTCTTTCATATAGGAAACTTAAACTTTGATGCGGCTTGGATTGCAATTTTATTTTGTGGAATTCCAATCATCAAGGGAGCACTTGAAGGTTTGATTACAGAGTTTGATATTAAAGCGGATGTCCTAGTTGCGATTGCTTTGATTGCATCAGTTTTTATTAATGAAATTTTTGCTGCTGGTGAAATTGCATTTATTATGACGCTTGGTGCACTATTAGAAGAACGTACAGTTGCAAAAGCGCGTGCTGGTATTGAAAAACTGGTGCATCTTACACCTCGCACAGCAAGAGTCGTTCGTGCAGGAAAGGAAGAGATCATCCCGGCAGAGGACGTAGCAGTCGATGAACTGCTTCGCGTTTTTGCGGGAGAAACGATTGCAGTCGATGGAATCATTCTTTCAGGGCAGACTTCGATTAATCAATCTGTGATGACGGGAGAGTCATTGCCTGTCGACAAAAGCACTGGTGATGAAGTTTTTAGTGGTACAGTAAATCAATTTGGAACCTTTGATATGAAAGCTACCAAAGTCGGTGAGAACAGTTCCTTGCAGCGAATGATCAAACTTGTAGAGTCTGCGGATGCAAGTAAGGCGAAGATCGTTGGAGTTGCGGACAGATGGGCAACTTGGATTGTTGTGATTGCACTTGTAACCGCAGTTGGCACATGGTTTTATACCGGAGAGGTCATCCGTGCTGTTACTATTCTCGTTGTATTCTGTCCTTGTGCATTAGTGCTTGCGACACCTACAGCAATTATGGCTGGGATTGGCAATGCAACTAAATACGGCATTCTCGTCCGCGAGGGCGATGCTTTAGAAAGACTGTCTAAAGTGACGAAACTTGCTTTTGATAAGACAGGTACGCTTACTTATGGTAAACCTGCGGTAGTGGCAATTGAAAGCTTTGATGAGACGATAAGTTCAGAAAAAGTGTTGACGTTGGCGGCTTGTGCAGAAGCAAGATCTGAGCATCCGCTGGGGAAAGCAATTGTGACGCATTTTAAAACGACAGTGGCTACTGCCTTAGAAGAGCCGCAGGATTTTGCGCTAATTGCAGGTCGAGGTGTCCAGGCAACAATTGGTGATCATCGAGTTTTGGCGGGAAATGAAAAATTGTTTTCTGAAAACACGATTGCATTGTCTTCGCAAATGCTGCGTAAAGCTGATGCGTATAAAAAGGATGGCTGTACGATGATTTATGTGGCTGTGAATGGTCAGGAGGCAGGGCTTATTGCTTTGGCGGATGTTGTGAGGCAGGATTCTTCTGAGATGGTGAGACAGCTAAAGAATTGTCGTGTTGAAAGTATATTGATTACAGGTGACCATCCGGAGGCTGCTTTTCATATTGCAAATCATGTAGGTATTACAAAAGTGCATGCATCCTGCTTGCCAGAGGATAAAATGATTGCAATTCAAGAGTATCAAGACAAAAATGATATGGTTTGTATGGTTGGAGATGGAATAAATGATGCACCGGCGCTGAAAACGGCGTACGTTGGGATTGCTATGGGGGGGATCGGCAGTGATATTGCTGTCGATGCTGCGGATATTGCGCTTGTGCGCGATGATATAAAAACGATCCCACACTTATTGCTTTTGTCTAAAAAAACAATGTCAACGATCAAATGGAATCTGGCGTTGTCGATGATTTTAAACTTTATTGCGATTATCTTAGCTATGACAGGAGTTTTAAATCCAATTGTTGGCGCCTTAGTTCATAATGTAGGATCAGTTGCTGTAATTATAAATTCGGCAATGTTGTTAAATTTCAAAAGTAAAGCAGCGATCGCATCTTAATTAAATCGCTGTTTTACAAGTTTTTTAGCATGGTTAAGAAGGGCTTTTTAGTCATAAGTATAGAATAAATGGTAAGCAGATTTCGGGACTGCAAAGGTGCTTATTAGGAAGATTTTGTTTGTTGCTAAAAAATAAAAATCGTAGTACGATAACGACGGAATAGAAGTATTTTCAGTCGCTCGTGAAATAAAAAAATGGTAGGCATCTATACGCCTACCATTTTTATTAAATCTTAAACTTTCGAATTGCTTGTTGTAATTCTTCAGCCATTTTTGCTAAGTGCTGACTTGCAGAAGCAATTTCTTCTACTGAGGCAGATTGTTCTTCCGTAGCAGCAGAAATTGTCTGTGTTTGTTCAGAGGCTTTTCTGCTTTCTTGTTCATTGGCTTGTACAGCTTTCACTACATTTTGGATACCTTTCGTAATATCATGAATTGCGTTGGAGTTTTCTTGGATTTGCTCTGTCATGTTTCTTACCATAGTCAGAATGTCTTCAAAGCTTTGTCCTGCAAGTGATACTACATTTGTTCCAGCATCGACTTCTTTTTTTCCGTCATTCATAAAAGTCACGGCGTCATTGGTTTTAGCTTGTACTTCTTGGATCAGATCGGTGATTTGTTTTGTCGCTTCTTGTGACTGTTCAGCAAGTTTACGAACTTCTTCTGCAACTACCGCAAAGCCTCTGCCTGCTTCACCGGCACGTGCCGCTTCAATCGCTGCATTTAAAGCTAATAAATTTGTTTGACCGGAAATGCTTGAGATTACATCGACGATTTGACCGATTTTTTCGGACTTTTCTTCAAGTTCTCCGATTACGCTGGCAGTGTCATTTGTTTTTTGTTCAATAATATTCATTTGTGTTACGGCTTGTTTAATTGCTTCTTCACCATGGTTTGCTGTTTCAGCTGTTTTTTCAGCTGCATTTGAAACCGTATTTGTATTTTCGGCTACTTGTGAAATCGCTGTAGAGATCTGTTGTACTGTGTGATTGGCACTGTCCACTAATTGCAGTTGTTTTTCCGCTCCTTGGGCAACTTCTGTGACTGAACCGGCGACTTGGTTGGATGCTTGTGCGGACTGCTCGGCACTGGCGGTTAATTCTTCAGAAGATGCAGCCAATTGCTCAGATGTATTGGATAAATGCTGGATTAGATTTCTAATGCTCTTTTTCATTTCATCGACTGCTCTTGAAACGGTTCCGAATTCACTTTTATCAAGTAAATTTTTCTGCGCAATGTCTTCAGAGAAGTCTCCTTTAGAGAGAATCAGCAGGTAGTGAACGATATCTTTTAGGCGAGAAGTGAGTTGATTAATGATGAATAATCCTAATAGAATGCCGAAAATAAGGGAAATGACAATAATAGAAATGAATAAATTGTTAGCAAAAACGAAATCTTTTTGATTCTGCGTATTCATTTCACTTGCAGATTTTTGCATATCTTCAGAAAGAGAACTGAGTTCATCTGTGAATCGTACAGATAAGGCTTTGCCTTGTTGATTGTAAAGGGTAAATGCTTCGGCATCCTTATTCTTCAGCGTTAAATCAACTACTTTGCTTCGAACTGCACGATACTTGACTAAATCCTCTTTTATTTGTGCTATCCTGGTTTTATTTTGTTCATTTAAAGTCAAATTTTCAAATTTCGTCAAATTTTCATCAAATTGTTTCCCGCGTGCGACGATGTCTTCTTGTAGAAGTTTATTTTCTTCGTTAGTGGATGGTAGCATGAGTGAGAAGGTATCTGCCTCAATTTTTCTTGCATGTGCTCTGTTTTCAGTGAGTAATTCAACAGCCATCAGTTTTTCACTGTACATTTTATTTAATGCATCATTGGTTTTTGAGAGAAAGTAGTATCCTGTTCCTCCTACACAAATTAAAGCGGTAAGTAAAAGTGCAATGAGCAGAATTAATTTCTGGGCAACTTTTAGATTATTTAACCAGTTCAAAAAAATCTCTCCCTTATATAGTTTTGTTCCGAAAAGGATAGCGTTATAGTACTATTGTAGGATAATTCGTTGAAATATGTAAAAACCCTTCAAATTTTACTTAAAAATAGCAATTTGAATACTATAGTCTGTAGAAAATTTAAAATTTGGGAAATATAGTTTTGTTTATGATAGATGAAAGTTTTGGAAAAGTCTTAAAAAGCCTAAGAGTAAGGAAAGGGATCAGCCAAGAAGAATTTTCTTTTAATACGGGGTTGCATCGTACTTATATTAGTCAATTGGAAAGAGGTTTAAAGAGTCCCTCCCTAAGAACAATAGCAAAAATCTGTAAGGAGCTGGAATTTACAATTTCTCAATTTATGGAAGAAGTAGAAAAATATCATGATGTCTAAGCGAGCAATAAAAGAAAGCGCTCGCTTTTTCGTAATGCAGAAATGTCTTTTAGAAGAGAACGTATAATATAGGCGTATTTTCTGAATTTATTACTTGTGAAAAGCAAAAAATCGTAGTAAGATAACCACAAAATATAAAAAATCAAAAAGTGTAGTGAAAATCATAAGCAGTATTGAATACTACCGATAGTTTTCAATACTGCTTATTTTATGGCTGTTTGCAGATGGAAGCATTTTTTGTTGGGCATTGATCAAGGAGATTAGATTATTTAAGCAGTAGGATATGATGGAGGGTTTTTTAGATGGGTTTTCAATGGGTACATAAAGTTTTAGATTGGCGAAAATTTTATGAATTGATGCACCGAGATATACAGTTATTTTTCTATTTATTAGCACTTTTTATGGTATTTCGCATAGCTTTTATCGCGCTTATGTATGAGTATTTAGGCAGCAGTACAACCTTTACAGAGATTTTCATCGCGTTGCAGTATGGTTTGAAACTAAGTTTAAAAAGTGCGGGACTATTGGCGATTGTTTCGTTCGTTCTTTGTTTGGCGATCTATTGCATTTCATTTACCTGGGCAAATCGGGTACGCAAGTATATTGCCGCAGGCTATATCTTTTTGTTAACGATTTTGTTTTTCGCTAGAATTCCATATTATATACAGTTCCATTCTGGTTTTAATCAATTGATTTTCAATACATTGAATGATGATATTTATGCGCTGATTGTTTCACTTGTAGAACAATTCCAGCTTCCATTGCGTTTATCTATTGCAGGATTAACGGCTGCTTTTTTATTCTGGTTGGCAGTGAAATGGCTGAACTTGCCGATTCTCGAGTTGCCACGTTTTAAAAAATGGTATACAAATATAGTGGTGCGCATTGTTTTTTTGTGTTTTATCTATCAAGGTGCTATTTTCGTTAACTTTGGCGGTAGTATGAGTTTTGCCGGCAATGTAGGATGGGAAAATGCAGGCGTTACAAAAGATCATTTGTTGAATGAAGCAATCTTGGATGATATGCAGGCACTCTACCGTGCCTACGAGATGAATGGACGCCTGGCGAGCTCAACAGGCCTTGCTTTTGAGGCTACGCAAATTACGCAGTATGCCAAAAACCTGACAGGTAAACAATTAGAAAGCGATGATTTAGATGTCTATTTGCAAAAGACGGCGCAAGGCGCAAATAAGACGAAACCGAAACAAGTATTTTTGATTCTTTCAGAAAGTTATGCAAATTGGCCATTGCTCGATAAGTATCAAAATTTAAATATTGCGAATGGAATGAAGTCGCTGATCGCTGAACCGGATACAGATTATGTTGCACAATTTTTACCGAATGGCATGAGTACAATTTCTGCCGTTATGGGAATTGTCACAGGATTCACAGATGCAAATTTATATTTGACTACAATGCCGGAAGCCTATAAAGAACCTTATTCTACAGCAATTGCACCGCAAATGAAAAGACTCGGGTATCAGGCAAAGTTTTGGTATGCCGGACCGGCTTCTTGGGAAAGGGTAAAAGAGTTTTCTTTGGCACAGGGGTTTGATGCTTTTTATGGGAGCGGTGATTTTGAACATGCAGCGGGAAATGTTTGGGGTTGTGATGACGCGTATTTGTATCAAGCTGTGCTGGCGAACGTGAAAAAAGATGAGCCGAGTTTTAATATCGTTTTAAATGTATCAAATCATTCACCGTTTTCTGTAGATTTAGAGCGTGAGGGATTTGATCGAGAAGCTTTGTTGCAGCAGTTGCCGGATGAAGTAAAAGGAAATCAAGATTTAATCAAACAGCTTGGCCATTTTTGGTATGCAGACAAGATGCTCGCCAAGTTTATAAAAGAGGCAAAAGAAAAATATCCAGATAGTGTTTTCATCATTGTTGGCGATCATGCCGATCGGATGAATATCGATAAAAATCCAACGATGTATGAACGTTATGGCATACCGTTTATTGTAACAGGGAAAGGGATATCGAAAGCAAGTTTACCGGAAAAAACAGCCGGAAGTCATATTGACGTGATGCCTACTTTATTTGAACTCATTGCACCAAAAGGGTTTGCATATTATTCTGTGGGTACAAGTCTAACCAGAGGAAATGCGTTTGGTGTAAACTATGGTCTCTGGATTACACCCGATTATATAGGAAAAACGGATATAGAAGCTGAACCTGAAGCAATAGATGGAGCAAGTGCAGTTGAACCAAATCCAGAAGAGATTCAGGCAAAGGTTGAAGCAGTACGCAGCGTATCTTGGTGGCGCAGCAAATATGGCAGTCAATTGATCAATCCATAGACCAAGTATAATGAATATGCTATAGTAATGGTTTAGATAATAACAATTGTTTATGGGGTGAGATTGGTGGCAGTTGTCCATAAGGGAAAGAAAAGTTTAAACGGGCAGGCAAGACAATATTTCATGATGAGTTTGCTTTGTATTGGTTTGCTCATTGTTTTTGCAGCTATGTTGCTGCAGAGTGGTGAGGACATGGAGATACCTATGTTTTTCATGGTTTTACCGATACTTTGGATCTTTGGAGCCTTCTTTTATTACAGAAAATATAAGATTTTCAAAGCGGGATCAGATGGAGAAATCAGTTTACTGGATTATATACGTAAACTGCCAAATCAATATCACGTTTTTATGAATTTGTCGATGAAGGAAAAACGTATCTATGATGAAGTAGATTTTGTTGTAGTCGGTACGCAAGGCGTTTTTGTCATTGAGGTGAAACACCATGTTGGTAAAATTATCGGTCAAGAAGATGATATTGAGTGGAACCAGCTTAGGGTTGATCAAAAGGGCAAACAAAAAAGAAAATCTTTTGCCAATCCAATAAAACGTACAAAATGGCATGCGATTCATATTGAAAGAATCTTGCATTTAGCGGGGCTGCATGTTGGTGTACAGCGTTTATTGGTATTTACCAATCCCAAAGTGCGCTTAGACATCGATGCGGGAAAAATGACTGTTTTAAAAGGCTGTGAAGAGGTCAATTCGTATATTTTAAATTATAAACCACAGCGTAAACTCGATAAAAAGCAAGTACAGCAGATTGTGGATGTATTAGAAATGCAAATGAAGAAGTCGTGATAGGATAAAAGTAGGATTTTATTAGATTTTGGCGAATTATTCAAGTGGAATATGATACAATGCAGTTATATGGAGGATGTAAGATGAGTGATGAGAGAGATTGGGATCTGTTTAAGCAAAAATTAAAAACAAAAACCGGAATTGACTTGAATCAATATAAAGCAAATCAAATGCAGCGTCGTATTACAAATTTGATGCTGAGACATAACCATAAATCTTATGTGGAATTTTATAATTCTATTGAAAATGATAAAAAAGCATTTGCTGATTTTATTGAATATTTGACAATTAACGTAAGTGAATTTTTCCGTACGCCAGAGAAATTTTCAGAATTGGAATCAAAGGTAATTCCAGATTTATTGTCGAAAAGTTCAAAGCTCAATCTTTGGAGTGCCGGTTGTTCCATTGGCGCTGAGCCGTATTCTTTGGCGATGATATTAAAGGATATGACGCCAACCGTAAGACATCGGATTTTAGCGACAGATCTTGATATTGAAATTCTTGCCAAGGCCAAAGCCGGTGTTTATAATGTCAATGAAATTAAAAATATTTCGAATGAACGGAAACAGAAGTATTTTAAAATAGATGGCGATAAATACAGCGTTTCTGAAGATATTAGAGCCCGTATTGAATATAAACGGCATAATTTATTATTAGATAATTTTGAGTCCGGATTTGATTTAATCCTTTGCAGGAATGTTGTTATTTACTTCACCGAGGAAGCAAAGGACAAACTTTATCGCCGCTTTTTTGCAGCATTAAAGCCGGGCGGAGTGTTGTTCGTAGGTGGAACCGAGGCAATTTTAAATTTTCGCGATATCGGTTTTGTAAGTTATTTACCGTTCTTTTATCGTAAACCGTTTTAAAAAATTCCCCACCCGTAAAAAGTTTTAAATACGCTCGTTAGATTATTAAAAAAGACACGTAAGAAAGTTTTTTCTTCTACGGAAGTCTGTGCAATGATATCGATGGTTTTTATGATTTTATCATCGATGCGCAGATTTAATTCACCGATTTTTTGTCCCTGGTAAACAGGGGCTTTTATTTTTTCAGGGAGATCGATATCTATGGTGACATCTTTGGATTGATTTTTACTGACTACCATCGCTGCATCGCTGCTCAGTACAGCATCAATTGTATCCGCAAAACCGTCTTCAATTGATACGGTGTTGACAAATGTGCCGTTGCCAGCGTATTCAAATAATTCATAGTGCGTGAAGCCCCATTGCAGTAGCTTTTGTGCGTTTTGCCAACGTGCCTTATCATGCAGTGTAACTGCGATTAGACGTTGGTTCTGCTTGGTAGCACTTGCGACCAGACATGGTCCGGCTTCACTTGTCGTTCCGGTTTTTACACCATCTGCTTCCGCTAGCATCCAGAGTAATTTGTTGGTATTTTTTAAATTTTGTTCTTTTTCATTTCCACGGCTGTCTTGCAAGTCAACACTGGTGTGCTTGGTATTTACAATTTCGGCAAAGGTTGGATTGTTCATTGCATACCGCGTTATCCAGGCAAGATCGTAAGCTGTTGAGTAGTGCTGCGGGTCAGGCAACCCGTTTGGGTTTTTAAAATGTGTATGAGTTGCACCAATTTCTTGCGCTTTTTCATTCATCATGACAACGAATTCGTCGACCGAACCGGCTAAAAATTCAGCAATTGCAATGGCACTGTCGTTGCCGGAACGCAGCATCAGCCCGGTGACCAGCTCGCGCAGGGTGAGGATCTGCCCCTTCTCTAGATGCATTGTAGATCCAGAGGTACTTGCTGCTTCGGCACTTACGGTTGCTTTTTCATCGAGGCGGTTGCTTTCAATAGCAAGAATTGCGGTCATAATTTTGGTGGTGCTGGCTGGTGGTAATTTTTTATCTGCATTTTTTTCAAATAGTACCTGCCCGGTTTTTGCATCCATCAATATAGCACCATATGCAGTGTTTAATACTGGCTGTGCTGCTTTGGCGGCGACAATGTTTGTCAGCAGCAGTAAAGAAATAAAGGGTACTATCAATTTTTTTATCCAAGGGAGCATACAAAATCCTCCTCGCTATGTGATCATCCGTAGCATTCATTTATCTTGCTTACGCAGATTATATGAATCAAAGCAGGCGATGATGCATATTTTTTTGTAAGCAGCGTAAGATCCAATGAGGCGCTGGAAGGAGGCAATTTTTATGGTTCCAATGCGTAATTATTTTGCAATGACAATCGTCGCATTAGCGATGGCGGCAAAATTGTGCCAAGGAATATTTTTAGAAGAGGTTAAAGTTGTCAAAAAAATTCCGACGACACATAAAGTCGTTGCTTTGACGATTGATGATGGACCGCATAATAAAACAACACCGCAGCTGTTACAGGTATTGAAAGAAAAGAATGTAAAAGTCACGATGTTTATTTTAGGTGAGAACGCTAAGAAGTATCCGGAATTGGTAGCGCTTGCAGCAAAAGACGGGCACGAAATTGCGACCCATGCATATACACATAATGCATTGACGAAGATGAGTCAAGCGGAATGTGCGGCTGAATTAGATAAAACAGAAAAAATTTTAAAAAATTTATCAATTAAACCGCAGCTTTTTCGTCCGCCGGGCGGTTTATATAACGAAGGCGTGATCGAAGAAGCCAACAAGCGCGGCTATACGACGATCCTGTGGTCAGTAGATCCAAGAGATTGGCAAAGACCAAGTGTTGCACAGGTCGTAAAAGTCGTTACAAACACAGTAGAACCGGGGGGGATTGTACTGCTTCATGATGGACAGTATCCATTGCCGACACCGGAAGCAATCGGTCAGATTATAGATGATCTAAGACAAGAAGGTTATACCTTTGTAACGATTGGTGAATTGTTAAAATATTATGAAGTGCGGGAAACAGGGTTATTTTCATTTTTAAAATAAAAAAAATTCTGTAAAATGACTGCCGATTATGATTATTTGTGCTGAAGTGTGGTAAAATAAAAAAGTGACATATTATCAGAAACATACGGAGGATAAATATGTACTGTAATCATGAAATTGAAACGATGTCAAGAGATGCAATGATTGAATTACAAACAAAAAAATTGCAGAACATGATCAAATGGGCTTATGAGAAGAGTCCTTTTTATAAAGAGAAAATGTCGCTTATCGGATTGAACGATCGATCTGTTAAAACACTTGACGATTTAAAAAAGTTTCCATTTACAACAAGAGAAGATCTTTTTGTAAATTCGCCTTTTGGATTTTTAGCGGTTCCATTGAGCAGTACGATTCGCATGCGGATGATTGGGCAAAATCGTCCGATTACGAAAGCTTATACGAGTGGTGATATTGGCCGTAATGTGGAAATGACCGCTCGGGCGCTCGTTGCTGGTGGTGTAACGATGGCCACAGCATTGCAAATTTGTGAAGATTATACGTGTGAACATAGTTTGGGTATTCATTATGCAGCCGAAGTTCTAGGCGCGACAGTGATTCCGTCAGAACTTGCAAAACTTGATCGGCAGTGGGAAATGATTGATAAATTTAGAGTGACAGCGATTGCCAGTAATGCGCAGCAAATGTTGCAACTGTTAGTAGCCGGGCAGGCATTAAATTATGATCTGGAAAACAGCTCTATTTCAACGATATTTTCTTTAAATCAAGATACAAAAAATTCAATGGATGAGCATATTGCCAGCCGGTTTCATGCAAAAATTTTTAATCTTTATTCGCCACCGGAATTTGGTGCTTCAGCCATGATGTTTGAATGTAATAAAAAGGCAGGTTTACATATTCAAGAAGATTATTATTATCCGGAGATTGTACATATAACAGATACTGGTGATGTTGCTTCCGGACAAATGGGCGAACTGGTACTTACTGCTTTGGCGGCCGATGCGATGCCGCTGATTCGTTATCGTACCGGACAAATCGTAGCAATTGATTCGGAACCTTGTGCGTGCGGCAGAACATTTGCAAGAATAAAAATACCATAGAATTTATTGACAGCAAGTATGTTGTTTTTTCTGACTCAATATTGGGTAGATTAGATATTGAGGAGGTGTTGCAAATGTTTGGTCATAGAAGACGTTATCAAATGATGGGAGCAATGAACTCCGGTGAGATGAGAAGTATGGCAAAGATGGCAATTGCCGGCTTCATTGTTTATCAGGCAGCAAAATATGTTGTCAAAGAAATTATGGATTAATGCGTAAAAATTGCCCCGGCTTTTAGCTGGGGCAATTTTTTATGCAGGATTCTAAAAAAAAATAAAGAATTTTAATTCATAACAGAGGAGGGAACGCTTGTGCGGTTTATACATACTTCAGATTGGCATTTGGGAAGGTTATTTCATGGACGTCATTTAACGGATGACCAATCCTATATACTAGAACAATTTCACGATGTAATCAAAGAAACTAAGCCAGATGCGTTGATTATCGCCGGCGATATATATGATCGATCTGTACCGCCAACCGAAGCGGTTGAACTCTTAGATGATACGTTAGCAAAGATTCTTCTCGACGCAAAAGTGCCGGTTATGATGATTGCCGGAAATCATGACAGCCCTGAGCGAATTGGTTTTGGCAGTAAGCTATTAGCGGGTCAAGGTTTGCACGTAACGGGAACATTGGAAAAAATGCTGCAGCCTGTCGTTTTGGAAGATGATTATGGTAAAGTGTATTTTATGCCGTTTACTTATGCTGAGCCGGCTTTGGTACGTCATGTATTTGCAAAGTCAAACTTAGAAAATCATGATGTTGCCATGGAGTTTCTGATCAGGCAAAGTTTAAAACATATACCGGAGAATGCGCGTAAAGTGGCGATTGCACATACGTTTATTGCCGGAGGGCTAGAAAGTGAATCCGAACGTCCATTGTCTGTAGGTGGTACAAGTCAGGTAAGAAGCAGTTTATTTGCACCCTTTCACTATACCGCACTCGGACATTTACATAACAGCCAGCGTGCCGGCAGTGAGAAAATCCGTTATTCTGGTTCATTGCTCAAATATTCATTTGATGAGGCAAATCAGAAAAAGGGACTGAATCTTGTCGAATTAGACAAGGATGGAACGATAAAGATTGAAATGATCAGCCTAACGCCAAAACACGATGTGCGTGTGGTCGAGGGCTATTTTAAAGATATTTTAGTCAATCGTGAAGTTTATCCTGTAAGTGAGGACTATGTAAGCGTAAAGCTGCTTGATACGATGCCTATTTTAGATGTGCACGGACAATTGGAAAAAGTATATCAGAACTTACTGCAAATAGAGCGTCCGAATCTGATGGTTGACGGTAAGCTGCAAAAACCGAATGGCGATCATAGAAAGATGAGTGAAACGGAGTTGTTCGATTCTTTCTTTGAACAGATGACCGGCGAGCATTTAACTGAAGTGCAAAGAAAAGTTTTTCACGAACATCTCGATGCATTATTCCAGGCAGAACGGGAGGTGAAGGCATGAAACCTTTACTGCTGAAAATCAGTGCGTTTGGACCGTATGCCGAAGAAGTAACTTTAGATTTTCGCGCGCTCGCGGGACGGACCTTTTTCTTGATTCATGGACCGACAGGCGCGGGTAAAACAACAATTTTAGATGCGATGTGTTTTGCACTCTATGGTGATACGAGCGGACATGTCCGTGACAGTAAGTCGGTGCGCAGTGACCATGCAAAGGCTTCCGTTGCGACAGAGGTTGAATTTACGTTTGCCATTGGTGAACTGCAATATAAAGTAAAGCGCAGTCCTGAACAACTGCGCCCTAAAAAACGCGGTGAAGGGACAACCTTGCAAACTGCCCAAGCCGAGCTTTTTAAAATCAAAGATCAGGAAGTTACTTTGCTTACGACTGGTTATAGTGATGTCATTAAAGAAATTGAATGTTTACTCGGTTTTAAAAGCAGTCAGTTTCGACAAGTTGTGCTTTTACCACAGGGAGATTTTCGCAAATTATTGACAGCCAATTCAACAGAACGGCAGGAAATCATGCAAACGTTGTTCAAGACAGAACTTTATCGGAAAATTGAGGAACATTTAAATGAAAAATATAAACAGACCAGGCAAGTGGGAGAAGAATTAACGAGACAGCGTAATTGGGTGCTAAATGAAGCACAAACAGAAACGTTAGAAGAATTAACGGAAAAGATAGCAGAAAATCAACGGGGGCTCTCTGCTAAAGATGCTGAGTTGCATAAAGTACAGGCAGAAATGGAAAATGCCCAGCAACAGGTGAATGACGGTAAAATTATCGTGCGTCAATTTCAAGAACTAGCGGCAGCAGATGCAGAGCGAAAAGAACTTGAGGGAAAAATTGAAACGGTAAATGTAGGCCGTACGACTTTGCTGCAAGCACAAAATGCGGCTGTGTTCTTGGATGCTGAAAGACAATTGCAGCAGCTTGAAAAAGATCAGCAGCAATATCAGACCGGGCGACAACAACAATTGCAGCAAGTTGCAGGTTTAGAAAAAGAATGTAAAATTGCCGCAGACCAATTAAAGGCAGAGCTTGCAAAGGAACCAGAACGGCAGAAAATAGCAGAGACGTTAGTTGAATTAAATGCGCTTGCAGATAAGGTGACTGCTTTGCAGGAAGCTGAGATAAAGAAAAATCAATGTAAGCAGGTTTTAGTGCAAAGTGCGGCGGCAAAAACTGCCGGGCAGGAGCAACTTACACGGGTAAAAATGACTTTGCAAGAGCAACTTAAGCAGCAAGAAAAGATGCAGCTGCAAGCCAGCCAATTGACGGGTAGTAAAATAGAAGTGGAGAATGCAAAACGCATTGTCCAAAAACGTAAGGCATTAGAAATCACAATGAAAGAACTCGCTGATGCAAAGAAAATTTTAAGTAATGAAGAAAGCAAACTAGGCGCATTGCAGCAAGAGTATGATGTAGTGCAAAATTTATTGCAAAAACTGCAACATTTATTTATGGAGGGACAAGCGGCTATTTTAGCAGCTACGTTAGGCAAGGATACGCCTTGTCCCGTTTGTGGCTCTACAACGCATCCGAGTCCGGCTGTCGCACAAGATCGTCTGCCGAGTGAAGCTGAAATACAAAAAGTGCAAGATCAATTAAACAAGCTGGAGAAATCCCGAGAGGACGTGCAGCAGTTCGTAAACGGTGCGAGAAGTAAAGTGCAGACCTTGATCAATCGCCGTGAGGATATTGAAAAAGAGTTGGGCGAGGATCGTTTATTAACGGTAGATGCGTTAACTGCAGCCGTAGATGCGCAGACCAAACGGCTGCAGCAAGCACAAATTGCCAGTGAACAATTAGAAGGATTAGAAAAAGAAATTACACGGTTAAAAGAAGAGGAGCTAAAGCAAACAACGGCACAAGAGACACTTGAAGAAAAGTGGCGTATTGCAGATCGCAGCGTCAAGGAGCTGGAGGCGATCGTTTTAGAGCGGCAAGCAGTGGTGCCAGAGATGTATCGTGATCATCGTGCGTTGGCGGAGGCAGAGGCGCAAATACTAAAAAACCAACAAAGTCTAAAAGCAGCTTTTGAAAAAGCGCAGCTTGCGGTGAAAGAATCGGAGCAGCAGCTTGCAGTTACAAAAACAAATTTGGCGAGCTTAGAGCAGCAGCTAACGATAACCACCCAGCGATATAAAAAGGAACAAGACGATTTTTCGCTGCGTTTAGAAAAAGCAGGTTTTTTTGCAATGGAAGATTATCAAAAAGCAAAAAAATCAAGTGAGTATATAGAAAAATTAGCAGAGCGGATACAATTGTTCGATACAAGTTTAAACAATGCCAAAGCCCGCTATGAACGTGCACTGGCAACGACAGCCAAACTGAAATTACCGGACATGGCTAAGCTTGAACAAATGTTGGAAACTGTAACGGCGACGCATCGTCAAGTGCTTACCCAGCAAGTAAATTTGAAAAGTCAAATCGCAAAACAAAGCGCGCAGCAAGAAAAAATTCGGCAGATGAATCAGCAGTTAGAAAAGCTTGGTGAAGTATACGGGATCATTGGGAAATTAGCCGAAGTTGCCAACGGTAAAAACGAATATGGTTTAACGTTTCAACGTTTCGTTCTGGGCGCATTGCTTGAGGACGTTGCGGATGCCGCCAATATGCGTCTTAAGATGATGAGTCGTGGACGATATTTGCTGCAAAGAACCATGGATCGTGCCAGAAAAAATGCTGCCGGTGGGCTGGAACTCGAAGTGCTTGACAATTATACCGGTATTGCCCGCAGTGTAGGGACTTTATCAGGCGGAGAGACTTTTTTAGCGTCGTTGTCATTGGCACTGGGCCTTGCTGATGTTGTACAAAGTTATGCGGGCGGTATGCATCTGGATACGATTTTGGTAGATGAAGGATTTGGTACGCTGGATCCAGAAGCTTTGGATATGGCAATGAAAGCACTCGTTGATCTGCAAAAAGGCGGCAGATTGGTCGGCATCATTTCCCATGTGCCGGAACTGAAGGAACGGATCGATGCGCGCCTGGAGGTAAGTACGACGAAATATGGAAGTACGGCAAGGTTTAAAATAGGGTAGGGAGGCAGTTTTGTGGCATTAAAATTATTGTATGGGCGTGCTGGTACAGGAAAAACTGCATATTGTTTAAATGAAATCCGGCAAAAGCTTAGCGCGTCACCAGAAGGTGCGTCGCTCATTTTGCTGCTGCCGGAGCATGAAACTTTTAAAACAGAAAAACTGCTTGCCAGTACGCCGGGGCTAGGTGGTTTTACGCGCAGCTATGTATTTGGATTCCGGAGATTTGCACACCGTGTATTGCTCGAAACTGGCGGTGCACTCAGACCACAGATTACAGAGCTGGGGAAAAGGTTGTTATTAACAAAAGTCCTGCATGCCAGTCAACAAGAATGGAAATCCTTTCATAAAGCAGCGCGACAAAGAAATTTCGCTGAAACGCTGGCGAGTATGATTGAAGAATTTAAGTCTTATGGAATTGACAGTGCACATTTAAAAGATGTCGTTGCAGCACTGGATGATTCTCCGTTAAAAGATAAGTTAGAAGACTTATCTTTTGTTTATCAAGGATTTACGGCTGGTATGGAAGGGCATTATACCGATGCAGAAGATTGCCTAAATTTGCTTGCCGAAAGACTGCCAAATGCAAAGATGGTGCAAAACGCCGAAGTATGGATCGACGGATTTCGTTTCTTTAATCCACAAGAATCTGCGATTATTTGCAGTTTATTAAAAATGGCGAACACAGTGACGATTACACTTTGTATAGACGATGTTTTAAATCCTGATCACAAAATCGAAACATCCTTGTTTCATCGGCAATGGCAAACGCGGTGCAAGTTATTAGAGCTTGCCGAGACATTGGCGATTCCTGTACAGGAGGAAGAGTGCAAGATAAATTATCGGTTAAAGGATGTACCTTCCCTGTTTCATATTGAGCAAAATTTTTATCGCTTTCCGATTCGTACAATCGCTGAGAATGAAGCTGTACATATTGTTGAAGCTGCCAATCGGCGATTAGAAGTAGAAGGCGTCGCTGCGGATATGATTCGTCTTTGCCGAGAAGAAGGCCATGCTTGGAAAGATATCGCTGTTTTGGTGCGTGACCAAGAAAGTTATGAAGATATTTTATCTGTTGTATTTACCGATTATGATATTCCGTTCTTTAGTGATCGCAAACGACGCAGTGTGCATCATCCGTTGTCTGAGCTTCTACGTTCTGCGTTAGAAGCCATTCATGGCTTTCAATATGAGGCATTGTTTCGCTGTTTCAAAACCGATTTTTTCCCGGTAAAACGTGAGCAAATTGATTTACTGGAAAACTATGTTTTGGAATTTGGCATTCGCGGAAATCGCTGGACGATGACGGAGGATTGGACGTATAGTAAACGGTTATCTCTCGAAGAAGACCAAGACTTGGATGAACGAGCGGCAAATCAGTTAGCGCAGATCAATGAAATTCGCCAAATGGTGATTGCACCCTTGCGAAAGCTTGAGAAACAGATGCATGCTGCGCAGACTGTCACGGAACTGACCACGGCTTTATATGATTTTTTATTAGAGCTTGCAGTACCGAATCAGTTAGAGGCGTGGGCATTTGCTGCAGAAAAAAACGGAAATTTGGATGAAGCACGTGAGCATCAGCAGCTATGGGATCATGTTGTGATTTTGTTTGAACAGATGGTCGAGACCAGCGGTGAAGAAACCATGACTTTGGAAACCTATGAGGCATTACTCGGTGATGGCTTGGAAGGACTGACGCTGAGTCTGATCCCACCGGGACTTGATTATGTAACGATTGCACCGCTGGATCAAAATAGTGTTGCCAATTGTAAAGCAGCGTATATTGTTGGTGCAAACGAAGGTGTGTTGCCAAAACGTATACGCAGTGAAGGTCTGCTCACAGATGCAGAACGATTGCAGATGGTAAATATCGGCCTCGAATTATCTCCGGGGGCAAGTGCGGATAATTTTGCTGAACGATTTTTAATTTATAGTGCATTGACACGAGCGAGCCAATATCTTTGGGTGAGTTATCCGCTGGCGGACAGCGAAGGGAATGGCCTTGGGATTTCTTCTTTGGTCAGCCGTTTGCGGGAAATGCTAAGCTTCAAGTCGATTCAGAGCATTCCTTTAGAGCTGAACCCGGATATGGCACGCAGTGTGATTGCACAACCGCGGCAAGCTTTGTCTCAGTTGTTGCAGGCGTTTCGGCAATACAGACAAAAACGGCAGATCAGTCCGATTTGGCAAGATGTTTATAATTGGGCGGTAGCGCATGAACAAATACATCCATTATTAAAAACGATTTTATCCGGTTTGTTTCATCAAGGCAATGTAAAACCTCTGCCGGCAGAACTGGCAGGAAAACTTTATACAACGAATAAACGTCTGCGTGGCAGTGTAACGCGTTTTGAGCAGTTTAGAGCTTGCCCGTTTCAGCATTTTGCACAATATGGACTGATGCTGAAAGAACGGGCGGAATTTCGCTTTGCAGCACCTGATTTGGGACAACTATTGCATGCGGCTTTAAAAAATTTTGGTGATCGGATGCAGGCGGAAAATCGTTCTTGGGGTAGTGTTGCTGACGAGGAATATAAAGCAATTTGCGGAGAAATTGTCGATCATCTGGCACCCAAACTGCAAAATGAAATCTTGCTCAGTTCAAATCAGCATAAGCATCTGCTGGGCAGAATTAAACGGACTGTGGAAAAATCGATCAAACGCTTGATTGAGTTTGATCGTGTGAGTGCATTTTCTCCGATTGGGTTAGAAAAATCCTTTGGGCGTGGTAAAGATGCGCTGCCGCCGCTTTCTTATGCGCTGGAAGATGGGTATCGTTTAGAGATTACCGGACAGATTGACCGTGTAGATAGTATCTGCCATGAGGGAAAACGTTATTTTTTGGTGATCGACTATAAATCAGGTCAGGCTTATATCAATTTGATTGATGTTTACTATGGATTAAAATTGCAATTGTTGACGTATTTACTGGTGGTGCAAAATTCGGCAAAAGAAATTTTAGGTGAAAAAGCGCTGCCAGCAGGTGTTTTGTATTATTTTCTTAAAAACCCAAATTTGACTGCTGCCGCAAAAATGAGTGAGGCAAAAGTTATGACAGAAATTAATAAAAAGCTTAAGATGCCCGGATGGATTCTTGCCGATGAAGAAATGGTAAAAAAAATTGATAGTTCGTTTCATTTTATTAAAGTTTCGCTTACTTCAAAAGGAACGATCAATGCAACTACAAAAAACAGTGTAAAAACCGAAGAGGAGTTTTTTGCACTACTGCATCATATGGACGAAGTACTCGTTGATACAGGAAAACAGATTTTAGCTGGTGATGTTGCAGTCAGTCCATATCAATTAGAGACGAAACAAGCTTGCAGTTATTGTAAGTATCATTCGTTTTGCCAATTTGATCGTTTACTGCCTGCCTATACCTATCGCAATTTATTAAAAATTGATCATGAAACCATTATGCAAACATTATTAAAGGAGGTGGAATGATGGCGTGGTCAGAGGCACAGCTTAAAGCGATTACAACGTATGATAAAAATTTACTCGTAGCTGCAGCGGCAGGATCGGGAAAAACCTCGGTGTTGGTTGAGCGAATCATTCGCCGAATTTTAGATGAGAAAGCACAGTTTCACATCGATCAAGTTCTCGTTGTGACGTTTACGAATGCAGCGGCAGCTGAAATGCGGGAACGCATCGGCAATGCGATCAGCAAAGCGCTCAAAGAACATCCGCAGTCTAGGCATTTAGAACGACAGCTGGTTCTTTTGAATGCGGCTTCTATTTCAACGTTGCATGCGTTTTGTCAAATGGTGATTCGTCAAAATTTTCATCTTCTTGATATTGATCCAAAATTTCGTTTAGCAAATGAGCAGGAAATTCAGCTTTTAAAACAAGATGTGTTGGAAAATCTATTTGAAGATCAATATGTACGTTCAGAACCTGATTTTTTGAACTTTGTCGATCATTACGGCAATGAACGCGGTGATGAAGCACTGTATGAAATGGTTTTGCGATTACATCGTTTTTCCTGCAGTCAACCCTATCCACAGATATGGCTGAATCAATTGAAAGAGAGTTTTACGATTCCGGCAGATACGGATATCGATACAACGGTATGGGCAGGCATCATTCGCCAGCAGCTTACCTTATCACTGCTTGAATGTCAGCATATCATGGATGAGCTGTTGCTTAACGCGCAGCAAATTGGTTTTGATTTTTACGTGCCGACATTTGAAGCAGATCTTCAATTGCTTGAAGGGCTGTTAAAAGCCGTAGATTTACCCTGGGATAGTTTGCAGAAAGCAATGTTTGCGGTCAAGTTTGCGACGATGGCGAGAGCACCGAAAGAAACCGATGAAGCATTGAAAAAGCGCTGCAGTGATCAGCGTAATAAGGTAAAAAAAATCATCCAAACATTAAGAGAGCATTATTTTACGGTAACAGGCAGTGAGCAGATTGCAGATTTGATTCAAGTCGCACCGATGATGGCAACGATTTGCGACTTAACGATTGCATTTGCAGAGCGGTTCGCTGCAGCAAAACGTGTGAAGGCAATTGCCGATTTTAATGATTTAGAACATTTTTGTTTAGCAATATTAACAGATGAAACTTCTACGCCGGAGGAGGTAAAACCATCCGCTGTTGCTAAAGCACTGCAAGAAAAGTACAAAGAAGTTATGGTAGATGAATATCAAGATACAAATGGTGTGCAAGAGGCTATTTTATCCTTGGTACGCAAGGCTGCGCAGCCAAATTTATTTTTGGTTGGTGATGTAAAGCAGAGTGTATATCGATTTCGTTTGGCAGAGCCTGCATTATTTCTTGAAAAATATCATAGCTATCCGTCACGGGGCGATGCATTTTGCCGCATTGATTTAGCACAAAATTTCCGCAGTCGGCCGGAAATTTTGGCGGCAATTAATTTTATCTTTATGCAGTTGATGTCACCGAAAGTCGCTGAATTGGCATATGGTGAGGCAGAGAAGTTAAACCCAGGCCCCGGCTATCCGTTGACAGACCAGCCGATTGTTTCTACGGCGATTGAGCTTTGTATCGTAGATCAAGGCAACGCTGTTAAAGCAGCCGATGATGATGTAATGCAGCAAGAAAAAGAACTAGAGGAGACTGCGGAAGAAAGCGAAGACCTTTCTGGTTTTGCACTAGAAGCCGCTTTTATTGCAGAGCGTATTCAAGGTTTAATGACAGAAGCTCCCTATGTGTTTGATAAAGAAGCAAAAACATATCGTCCACTGGCTTGGCGTGATATTGTGATTTTGATGCGTTCGGTTAAAAATAAAGCAAATGTGCTCTTAGAAACTTTGCGTAATGCAGATATTCCTTCTTATGCGGCAGTGGATTCCGGTTATTTTCAAGAAGTTGAAATTCAGATTATGTTAGCGCTGTTACACGTCATTGACAATCCTTACCAAGATATTCCGCTTGCGAGTGTGATGCACGCACCGATTGTTGGCTTATCTACGGTAGAACTTGCGGCAGTCCGCTTGGTTTTACCAAAAGCAGATTTGTGGTCGGCTGTATTACGGGCAAGTGCGCCTGAGAGCACAGTACAGGAAGCAACGAAAGTAAAATTAAGCCGCTTTGTCCAGCAAGTCAGTCGATGGCGCAATTTAGCGAGACGGAAAAGCGTGCCGGAACTTATTTGGCAGTTGTTTCGTGATACCGGGTATTACGATTATGTGGGTGGAATGCCGGGGGGGATACTGCGGCAGGCCAATCTCAGGATGCTGTATGACCGGGCAGGACAATATGAAACGACAAATTTCCGAGGCTTATTCAGATTTCTGCGGTTTATCGAAAAAATGCGTGATACAGGGACAGATCTAGCTGTAGCAAGGACATTGGGAGAAAGTGAAAATGTCGTGCGCATTATGAGCATTCATAAGAGCAAGGGGCTGGAGTTCCCTGTTGTGCTTGTTGCGGATCTTGGTAAACCGTTCAATTTACTTGACAGCCGCGGTAATTTACTCATGCATAAAACATTAGGTTTGGGGCCGTTTGTTACGGATAGTGAACTGCAGTTTAAATATCCAACGATTGCAAGGCAGGCCATCGCTTACAAAATGAATATGGAAAGCAAAGCCGAAGAACTGCGGGTACTCTATGTCGCGTTAACAAGGGCACGTGAAAAATTGATTTTAGTTGGTTCAACGGCAAAACTTGCAGCGAAAGTCAATGGATGGTGTCAGTATATCGGGTCAAATGATCGACTCTTGCCTGATTACGCTATCGCTGGTGCAAATACATATTTGGATTGGGTTTGTCTGGCGGTTGCCAGGCATGCGGACGGAGCGCCTTTGAGAAATTTGGCGGATACGACAGAAATGCGCATCAATGCCAGTCATGAGGATACTTCGCGCTGGCAGGTAAAGATCATCGCTGCAGCCGATATTTTGCAAAGCACTGCGATCGAAGAAGAGGATGGGGCGTGGCTGCAAAAGATCAAAGCACTTTTGCCATTGGAAGCAAGTGAGGCAAAAACTTGGGTGGATAAAACGCTGGATTGGCAGTATCCAGATCAGACGACCAAAGACGTGCCTGCAAAACTATCGGTAACTGAGATGAAACGTCGTTTTGATCTGGCGCAGCAAGCAGACAATTCGGAGGAGACAATCTTTAAAAAGCCAAAGATCATTTCTCGGCCACGTTTTGTGCAGGAGAAGACAAAATTGACCGGTGCAGAGTATGGAACCTTGATGCATAGTGTGATGCAGTATGTTGACATTTGGGGCGATCTATCCTTGGGAGGTCTACAGGCGCAACTGCAGCATATGGTACTTGAAGAGAAGGTTTTGCCGGAACATGTGGAAAGCATCAATTTGGAGGCCGTACAAGCATTTTTTTCGGGCAGTATTGGGAAGCGGATGCTTGCTTCAGATAAAATTCGCCGGGAACTTCCGTTTAGTGTCATGCTGCAAGCAAAACGTTTTTATCCGGAGATGAAAAATGCGGAAGAAAAGATCTTTGTACAGGGGATTATTGATGTCATTTTTGATGAACCCGATGGGATGGTGTTAGTCGATTACAAAACGGATCGTTCTTTTCATGAAACGGAACTGAGAGAAAAATATGCTTTGCAGATTGACCTTTATGCAGAGGCAATTGAAAAAATTTTAAAGAAAAAAGTGAAAGAAAAATATTTATATTTATTCCATGCTGGGAAAGTATTGGCGATGCAATAGGGCGGGGGTGTCCTTTTGGCATTGCCCAAAAGAACGAAAAGGCTAGGCCTCAAACCTCCGAAATACTTGAAAAATGACCGACTTACTAAAATTCGCAAACTCACTTCGTTCAGACAAGCGAATTTCTTAACGTAAGTCGGTCATTTTTCATCCTTCGGAACGTATTTTTCCGGAAAAGGCCAGAGGAACGAAAGAACTGCCGCATTAAAATGCGGCAGGCTCAAGACAAAGTAACGCATATTCACTTCTGTGAATATGCGTTACTGAAATACGTTCCACTTATAAACTAGTACGAAGATAGGTTGCCGGTTGGTGAGAAGTGGTCAGATGCTAGGCGCGGCAAGGGGATGCGAAGGAGTCGTACTGCTGTACGTCGACGAGCATCCCCTGCCGCAACGACGCAGATGAGTGCTTCTCGCCAGCCCGCAGCCTATCTGTCCATAGGTGTTTAGCTCAGCAAGAAGATTCACCAAACCGGGGATGCTTAACTGGTTTCAAACTAAGTTTGCGTACGAGCGTAACCGCTTCTTTCAGTGAAATGTCACTTCGGTTGTTTGGTCTTTCGATTACGCAGATTGGGTTGTCAACCCCAATTTCACTTGCGGGCATATAGACATATTCTTGACTGATATTGTCACCGTAAATAACGCCGGCTTTTAATTCGGCAGTTACCATAACACTCATATAAAATCACCCAATTTCTAAAACATATCCTTTTTCCAAAGTCCAAATATACAGATAAAAGTCAAGAGTGAGGCGATGATTGAGACATATAAAAATCCATTTTCAACGCCTGCAAAAGGGACTGGCACATTCATTCCAAAAAAACTTGAAATCATGGTTGGAATCGCAAGTATGATTGTGATAGAAGTTAAAAATCTCATCACCAAGTTCAAGTTGTTAGAGATAATTGAAGCGAATGTATCTGCAACTCGGCTCAAAATTTTGCTGTACATTTCAACCATTTCTTTAGCCTGTTTATTTTCTATGATAACGTCTTCAAGCAGATCTTCGTCTTCTTCGTACATTTTTACAATATGCTGCAAGTTGTGACTAGAACGAAGGCGTAATAATTTATCGAGCACAGCACCGTTCGAACGGAGAGAAGCATTAAAGTAAGTTAAGCCTTTTTGTAATTCTAGTAGTTGCAGGAGTTCTTGGTTTTTCATAGATTTACGCAGTCTTTTTTCCATATCATCTGATAGCTTACTGATTTGTCTTAAATATTTTAAATATAAAGTTGCTGATTTATATAAAATTTGAAATAAAAAGCGCGTTTTTTTAAAGGTTCTAAAATTACGAGCTGTAGTTTCATTAAATTCAGAAAGAACAGGATTATCTTCTAAAATAACAGTGATGATGTAATCCTGCGTTAAAATAATACCGAGCGGTAATGTATCATAACTGTCTTTATTACGCATAATAGGTACGTTCGTAACAACCATTACACAATTATCTTCCAATTCAGTATGCGAGCGTTCTTCTTCATCAAGTGCGGATTTGAGAAGATCTATTTCAACTTCTGTGATCGTACTGATGACTTTTAGTTCATAAGGTGTTGGATTTACCAGATGAATCCAGGCACCCCGTTCAATATTTTTTATGCTTAACTCATTAAGCGGACCGCTTTCTAAGCTTTTAAAAATTCTAAGCATATAAGTTCCCCCTTCAGATAGGGAAACACAACCATGTTTTTACAAATTTAATTCTGACAAGTAAAAAAACGGCAATATTCCCCTATTTCTATTTAATTTTAACAATAAACACAAACTAGGAGGGTCTACATCCATTTTTCTCACCTGCCTTAAAGATTATAAAAGATTACATTAAGATATTACTCCTTGCCCATATAATAGTCAAGATAAGCACTGCAGAAACAGTGTAAAATTTACGTTAAGAATTGATAGATTTTTTATTTTACGATGAGGTACTTCTTTATATAATTCCGTTTATTATGAGAAAAAATCTTCTTATTGACAACTATTTATTAATTTTGCTATAATATTAAATGTGTTAATCACGGAGAGGTGTCCGAGTGGTTTAAGGAGCTGGTCTTGAAAACCAGTGATTCCGCAAGGAACCGTGGGTTCGAATCCCACCCTCTCCGCCATAAAATTTAAAATTTGTTTATACGGAGTGGTACTCAAGAGGCTCAAGAGGACGGTTTGCTAAATCGTTAGGTGGGTAACCATGCGTGGGTTCGAACCCCACCCACTCCGCCATTTTATTTAATAAAATACATAGCTGGTCTGCAATGCGTTTGTAGCCGGGTTATAGAAACAAGTCAGGTGCTAACGTTGCATTTGGCTTATTTTGTATATAAAAATATATTTGATGCTTTATTTTAAATTGTTTCGCATTGTGCGTACTGGGCGCTCTATTTAGATTGTCGGAAAAAGAAAATTTGTTATAATCGTTGCAGGTGCTACGATAACGATCGGTGGTTGGTTCCCATTTGGGTTCCGCAGTTTGCGGAAGGATGGGGGTGATGCCATGAATGAGGCAAATTTAACGTTGTTATTTTTGATTATTCTGGTTTTACTGATAAAAAAAGATCAACCGCCAGCTACCAAACTCTGCGGTTAATCTAATTTAATTGCTATGGGAGCTAACCGTTTATCGGTAGCACCTTTTATCTGTTTATCATAAACATATAATTTATACTGTCAATAACCGTGTGAATCAAATTTTTAATCCGTTGTGATAAGGTGGTTAGGCACTATGTACAACCTATTGGCAAAGAAGGAGTTTTTATGGAGAAAATTTGGCAGATTGTAATGCATACACCGATTTGGGTTTATATTCTATTGCTATATCTGATTTTTGTTGGTGTAAGAGCAGCGAAAACACGTGTTACAAAACTATATCATATCGTTATCATGCCTATGATTTTGTTTACGATGTCAATCCTTATGCTAGTTGGTACAATTACAGAATGTAATGGAGTCGTCGTTGGCAGTTGGAGCATTGGCTTGGTGATCGGCAGTATCGGCGGCTGGAGACAGGTAAAGAACAACGAGATACAGGTGGATCGAAAGAATTGGCTGATCCGCATTCCGGGTTCGTGGAGTTCAATGTGGATTATACTGCTCATTTTTGCGATACGATATTATTTTGGATATCAGAAGGCAATTCTTTCAATTGTTGTTGAGCAGTTATGGTTTAAAGTGAGTATCTTAGGTAGTTCTGGTTTGTGTACGGGGTTGATTATTGGAAAAATGCTTAGGTATTTTGTTTGTTTTAAAAATGCAGAGAGTAGAGAGAACGGGAAATCTTTAGTATGATAAAAATAAAAACAAGATGTTGCTGGCGCGCCATAACGGTAGCCGGCAGCATCTTGTTTTATTTTTTTTCTATCAGATTTGCAGCAAGTAAATAGATGCCATGATAGCAAAGTTTTTCGAAGCTAATGGTATTAAAAACTACGTGTGCTTCTTTCATTGCCGATTTTTGCTTTCGGCTTAAATGCGTAAATGGGTAAATGCCAAAGACATAAATGAAGAGCTCGGAGCGAAATATTTTTTTATCCCTAAAGGGTGTTTCAGGGAAGAACTTGTCTATTCCATGAGAAAAAACTTTAAAGATAACAGATGCATTTTTTTTGAATTCGACTAATTTTTCTACGCGGCAATTATTTTCAATTGCGGTAAGATGAATGGAGAGCAGGCGCAGCATTTTCTCACGCTTGATGAGAGAGAGGGTAAGGAATTGGCAAAAGTCTGCTTTCGTCATCGTTCTTTCTGTCTCAAATTTTGTTTTGACTTCATCATACCAATCCATGTATTCGCGTTGCATGAGATCTAAAAAGATTTCTTCCTTTGTTTTGTAATAATTATAAATCGATGAACGGGTAAAAGAGGTGAGTTCGGAGATGGCTTTGATCGTAACACTGTCAAAATTTGATTTGCCATACAGTGTGTCGCAGGCATCGATAATTTCTTTTTGTCGATGCGTAATTTGTTCTTCGGTGCGAGCCCTTTGAAAATCCATAGTTTCCTCCCAGTTGATATATTTTACTATTATACCCCAACATAAATTATATTTCTAATTTTTCATTGTAAATTATAGTTGACACAGTGTCAATTGTTTGTTATATTCTAATTAACGACACAGTGTCAGCAATTAAATGATCTTATGAGGAGGGTATATGACATGAATAAAATCGTTGATAAAAATTATAAACTATGGATTGATGGTAAATGGATAGACGCAGAAGGCAGCAAGACGTATGAAACTGTTTCCCCAGCAACTGGAGAGGTTTTGGCCACTTGTGCTGAAGCATCGAAACAAGATGTTGATTTAGCTGTAAAAGCGGCATGGAGAGCTTTTCCTGCATGGAAGAAAACAAGTGCTGCGCAGCGTTCAGCGATCTTGCTTAAAATTGCGGATATCATTGATGCAAATAAAGAAAAACTTGCCATGACGGAAAGTTTGGATAATGGTAAACCAATTCGTGAAACTTTGGCTGTGGATGTTCCGGCAGCAAGTGATCATTTTCGTTATTTCGCCGGTGTCTTGAGAGCTGAAGAAGGCACGGCAACTTTTATAGATGAAGAAACTTTAAGTATTGTTACGGAAGAACCAATTGGGGTAGTCGGACAGATCGTTCCTTGGAATTTTCCTTTCTTGATGGCAGCATGGAAACTGGCACCTGCATTGGCGGCAGGGAACTGTATTGTTTTCAAACCATCCAGTGAAACATCGCTAAGTATATTAGAACTTGCAAAATTGATTGGCGATGCAGTGCCTGCTGGTGTCATCAATATCGTAACCGGTAAAGGTTCAACAACTGGTAATTATGTGTTAGAGCATCCTGATATCAGTAAATTGGCATTCACTGGATCTACGGAAGTCGGTTATAATGTAGCAAAAGCGGCGGCAGGTAGATTGATTCCGGCAACACTTGAACTCGGTGGTAAATCGGCAAATATTTTCTTTGATGATATGCCATGGGAAAAAGCCATTGAAGGTGTATGTATGGGTATCTTATTCAATCAAGGTCAGGTATGTTGCGCTGGTGCACGCGTTTTTGTCCAAGACACGATTTATGACAAATTCTTAGCGGCAGTGAAACAAAAATTTGAAGCGGTTAAAGTTGGCTTACCTTTAGAAAAAGAGACGATGCTTGGTAGCCAGGTTAGTCAAAAACAATTAAAGAAAATTTTGTCCTATATAGATATTGCCAAAGAAGACGGAGCAATTGTTGTCACAGGCGGTAAGAGAGCTGAGGGACCAGGTCTTGAAAATGGCGCTTATATGCAGCCTACGATTTTAGGCAATGTGACGAATGATATGCGCGTAGCACGTGAAGAAATCTTTGGACCAGTCGTATGCTTTATCAAATTCCATACGGAAGACGAAGTAATCCAGCTTGCCAATGAAAGTGAATACGGACTTGGCGGCGCGGTATGGACCAAAGATATCAATCGAGCATTTAGAGTTGCGCGTGCTGTAGAAACCGGCAGAATGTGGGTTAATGATTATAACAATCTGCCAGCACATGCGCCATTTGGCGGATATAAAAAATCTGGTATAGGCAGAGAAACACATAAGATGATTCTGAGAAACTATACGCAGGTTAAAAATATCTTCATCAGCCTAAAAGAAACTCCACTAGGTCTATATTAAATCTTGGTTTCATGGGGGACAGATAGGCGGCGGGCAGGCGATAAGCACTCATCTGCGTCGTTGCATGAAGGTGCTGCTCGTCGACGTACGGCAAGTACGACTCCTTCACAACACCTTCATGCGCCTAGCAGCTAAGCACTTCTCGCCAGCCGGCAGCCTATCTTCGTGCTAGCTTAGAAGTGGTACGTATTTTAGTAGCTCGTATTCACTTATGTGAATACGAGCTACTTTGTCTACAATCTGACTGTCGCATTTTAATGCGGCAGTTTTTTCGTCCCCTGGCCTTTTCCGGAAAAATACGTTCCGAAGGATGAAAAATACCAACTTACGTTAAGAAATCTGTTTGTTTGAACGAAGTGAGTTTACAGATTTTAGTAAGTTGGTATTTTTCAAGTATTTTGGAGGTTTGAGGCCTAGACTTTTTGGTCCTTTTGGGGCGATGCCAAAAGGACATCTACGTGGATATGAATACACTAAGATTTCTAAAAAAAATCTTAGTGTATCTTCCCAGCTTTATTTACAGAATTGACCTAAATACATCATTAATGATAATATTAATTCCACATATAGATAAGATTCGTTTGAAAATTCTATATTTTTACCTTTCGTTTGATTTTTACTGTAATATTTTGTAGAATTTAGAAAGAATTTCGGGGCGGTATTTGGATTGTAGTGGATGTGGGGATGTTTTATGAAGATAAAAAATAGCCTGAGTTTAAAATTTATGATGGGCGTGGCTGCCGTGATTTTATTGATTATGACAGTCAATCTGCTCTGGAGTATCCAGCAATATCGGCGGCAGGGGGAGGCTGATTTAAAGGAGAAGGCGCAAGTGATTTGTCAGCAGCTGGTTGCAACGCGCAGTTTTATTGCTTCGCAGCAGGATACGATCAATATAGATGCGGCGGGGCATTATCAGTTTAAGCATTTGAATCCGGCAGCTGTGGGCAAAGGAATCAGTGATGAATTCAATCGTTTTTCCGGATACAATTTTAAACAAACAAAATTTATTGTGCGGGATCAGGAAAATGCACCGGATAATTTTGAAGTGGAAAAAATGAGAGAATTGTCGGCTGATCGTGAGCTGACGGAGATTTGGGGCTTTGATGAAGTCGATGGAGTACGAGTGTTTCGATATTTGACGCCGCTGTATTACGATCAATCTTGTATGTCTTGTCATGGTGGGCCGGCCGGAACGATTGATATTTCCGGGTACCCAAGGGAAGGTTATGCAGCAGGAGATTTTGCGGGTGCCATCAGTATTGTATTTCCAATGACGGCCTTTGAAAATCATCAGTATGAAAATATTATCAGTCATTTGATTTTTATTTTATTGATGATTATGGCTACCATCGGAATGATTTATATCTTGATGAAACACATTGTAATCACGCCGATTGTACAGCTGACTGATAAAGTGTCGCAGATCGGCAGTGGGCAGTGGACGCAATTGAATGAGATTTGTACCTATGATGAAATGCGGGATTTAGCAGACCAATTTAATGAAATGTCGATAAAACTGAATGGATTATATGACAGCTTGGAGAAAAAGGTCGCAGACCGGACACAGCAATTGTGTGAAGTGAATGTCAGATTAGCCGATCAAAGCCGAGAACTTAAGCAAATGTATGAAAAATTGTTTGCGGCAGATCAGATGAAATCGGAGTTTTTAGCGGTGATGAGTCATGAATTAAAAACCCCGTTAACAGCGATTATTGCTTTTTCTGAAATCTTACTGAGTGAAGGGGAAACGCTAAGTTCCCAGCATAAAGAGTATTTAGAAGATATTTTTGATTGTTCGCATCAGCTATTGCGGCAGATTAATGATATTTTAGATATGTCTAAAATTGAGTCAGGCTTGGTTAAAATCAATGCGCGTCCTACTGATATTAGACAAGTTGTGGAAAGCGTGGTGGCAATTGTTCGTCCGCTACTTACGAAGAAGGAGATTGATCTATCCATCCATGTAGACGAAGCTCTGCCGATGATTCTCGCCGATCATGATAAAGTGAAACATATTATGAACAACCTGGTCAGCAATGCAATCAAATTTACGGATACAGGTGGGGCGATTGGCATAGATGTGCGCATTCAGAATGCCGAGCTTAAAGTAGCCGTTTGTGATGACGGCATAGGGATCAGCACGCAAGATCAGCCTTATGTTTTTGATAAATTCAGACAGGTACATGATAGTGACAGCCGAGAAAATCAAGGCAGTGGGTTAGGTCTTGAAATTGCCCGTAATCTAGTAGAATTACAAGGTGGCCGAATATGGGTAGAGAGTGCATTGGGGAAAGGCAGTACCTTTACGTTTACTTTACCGCTAAATGCTTTTATCGAAGCGGTATATGGGGAGGAATAAATGGTGAGCGGTCAGAAAATTTTAGTTGCCGATGACGATGACAAAATATTAAAAATTGTGCAGTATTGTTTGGAGAAAGAAGCGTTCGAGGTGGTAACGGCGTCAGATGGAGAGCAGGCATTAAAACTTGCGAAACTAACGCAGCCCGATATTGCATTAGTAGATTTGATGATGCCAAAATTAAATGGGCTCGATTTATGTGAACTTTTAATTCAGGAATATGATATCCCGGTGATTATTTTATCGGCAAAGGGAGATGAACTAGATCGGATTGTCGGGTTTCGTTTGGGTGTGGATGATTATATTAGCAAGCCGTTTAGCCCGACTGAACTCGTGTTGCGTGTGCAGGCGATTTTGCGCCGGGTTCGTGGGAAAAAAACAAATCCGCAAAAACTCACCTATGGAGAACTTTCGATTGATGAGCAGAAGCGATTGGTCGTGGCCGGAGGTAAGCCGATTGTCTTGACGAGCAAGGAATTTGAGCTTTTATGGTTATTTGCCTGCAATCCTACGACTGTATTTACGCGGCTGCAACTCTTAAATAAAATTTGGCATAGTGATTATAAAGGCGATGAGAATACGGTGACGGTTCACATACGACGGTTGCGGGAAAAAATAGAGAAAGATCCGTCTCAGCCTCAATACATCAAAACAGTTTGGGGTGTAGGGTATAAATTTCACATATAATATCATAAATTTAATACTTTTGTAATAGTTTCGTTATCATACCGTAAGTATCTTGCGGTATGATTTTTTTATCATAAAAAATTGAAATTTTCAGTATTTTTAAAGTTTTTAAGGAGGCCGAGCTGCATGGAGAGGAGGACGATGATTCAATTGTTGTTGAGTGGAAGTATATTCGCGGTTTTATTCGGTACAAACAAAGCAAAAGCCTATATTCGGCCGCCGGGCGCAGTTGAAGAAGGTCTTTTTCTTTCTACTTGCGCTCGCTGTGGAAAATGTGCGGAAGTTTGCACAGCAAAAGCGATTGTGATCGGGCATGGTGAGACGGGATTGTCCATCGGGACACCGTATATTGTGCCAAGGGAGCAAGCTTGTGATTTATGCATGGAATGCACCAAGGTTTGTACGAGCGGTGCGTTGCGGCCTAAGGAAAAAGAGCAGGTGAGGATGGGTCGCGCGGAAATTGATCATGATACATGTCTTGCCTGGCAGGGTGATGAATGCAAAATCTGTTATACAAGCTGTCCTTTCTATGATAAGGCAATTCAACTGAAAGATCATAAATATCCAATCATTGATGAAACCTACTGCACGGGTTGCGGGCAATGTGAACATGTATGTATTGCACAGCCTGCGGCGGTACGGGTAAAAACGCTTTAAAATGAAGAGGTTAAAACAGGAGGCGCTTTCATGAAACTTTCTTTCAGGAGCAGGCGCAGAGTTGTGCAGAGCGGGGCTGTCATCGTGCTGCTGATCCCGTTGTTTTTTTATCCTACGATATGGTTTGGCACTTATATTTCAGCGGATTTCTTAGGCGTGGCACTTACAGATCCCTTAACAGCGCTGGAAATACTGGCAGCGGGGCGCACTGTATGGTGGCCGCTGCTCGTGTCGGTGATCCCTTTGGTCCTTGTTGCAGCTTTAGCAGGACGCGTGTTTTGCAGTTTTATATGTCCGCTTAATTTTTTATTGGAATTGCTGCCAATGAAAAAAGAAGCGAAGGTCAGGAAAAAGTGGTGGCCGATTGCAGGTATCTTCGTTGTTGTGCTTCTTTCTGCTCTGGTGCAAATTCCCATTTTTACGATGCTATCCCCCCTGCATAATTTGATGCGGATGTTTTTATTTGGGCTTGGTATAGAATTTGTTTTCGTGGTTGCTGTTTTACTTGGAGCCTGGTTTTATGGACGTAAAATTTGGTGTCAGGCGATCTGTCCATTAGGTGCTCTTTATGGCGTAATGGGAATAGGCCGCTGGATAATGATTGGTTTTGATGAAGAGAGATGCACGCATTGCGGAAAATGTGTACAGACTTGCAGTATGGCAGTAAGGCCCGGTAGTTTGACTTTACTCGATAAGGTCAGCTGTACCAATTGCGGAGATTGTATTGATGTTTGTGAGGAGAAGGCCTTATATTATGCTGTCTGCGGGAAACGGAAAAAGAGGGGAGATGAAGCTCTATGAAACTATGGGATAAAGTATGCGGGGAAAAAAAGTTCACGTTGAAACATTTTATTGGGTTAGGTTTATTCATGGTGGTTTTTATCCTATCTACAGCAGGCGCTGTGGCATATACATCACAGAGTGATTTTTGCGGCAGTTGTCATGAAATGTCACCGATGTATAAGACATGGGCGGCTTCGGGTCATAAAGATATCGCTTGCGCAGAATGCCATGAAGAGCCGGGAGCTTTAGGGGTCGTTAAGTCGAAAGCAAAAGGGACGAAAGAATTATATTTGCATATGACGGGAGATTTTTCAGCACCGAAAGCAGATGCGAGGGATGTAAATTGCTATGGATGTCATCAAGATAAAGTGAAAAATGTGGAAACTGCTGCAGAAAGGAAAGATCCGCATACCAAAAAACATTTTGATAATGGCATGAATTGTCTATCTTGCCATAGTGGTCTTGTGCACGATGAGATGAAAAATAAAACATTACCGAGTCGGGCGACTTGCGTATCTTGTCATTGGGATGAGATGAATAAGTAATGGATAATACTTCGCGTAAGGAGGAAGAACAATGAAGTTTTCACGACGGGAATTTTTGAAGGCAATGGCTGTATCATCGGCTTTATTCAGTGCCGGATGTGCGATGGATACGAGTCGAAAAACGCAGGGACCTACCTCTCAGCAAGATGTGGAAAAATGGCATAAAGGTGTTTGCCGATATTGTGGTACCGGCTGCGGTGTATTGGCAGGTGTCAGTAAAGGCAAGATTGTTGCGGTGAAAGGCGATCCGGATTGTGCGGTGAATAAAGGCCGCCTATGTGTGAAAGGTATTTTATTGCCTAAAATTATGGATACAAAAGATCGGGTATTGCATCCGTTAATTAAAAAAAATGGTGAATTTGTCAAGGCTTCTTGGGAGGAAGTTTTAGATTTGATTGCAACGAAGTTTAAAAGCTCCATTGATGAATTTGGCCCGGATGCAGTGGGCTTTTACGGTTCGGGACAAAACGTTGCCGAAGAAGCGTACATCGCCAATAAATTGTTTAAGGGGGCGATCGGGACCAATAACATTGACGGTAATCCACGGACTTGTATGGCGAGTGCAGTCGCGGGGTATATCAGTACCTTCGGCAAGGATGAGCCGATGGGAACGTATGCGGATATTGAAGCTGCCGATGTATTTTTTATCATTGGCTCCAATCTGGCAGAGGCGCATCCGATTCTTTATTCTCGGGTGGTAGATCGTAAAAATAGCAATCCGAATGCGAAGATTATCATTGCCGATCCACGGCGGACGCGTACGGCGGATATTGCCGATGTACTGCTGCAGTTTACACCGGGGACAGATTTGGCACTTTTAAATAGTATGGCGTATGTGATTGTTGAAGAAGATTTGGTTGATATGAATTTTATAAACGAACATACGGAATTTGTCAAAGGTGCAGATCAAAAATTAAATTTTGCAGAATTTAAGCGGTTTCTGCAAGACTATGCACCGGAGAAAGTCAGTGAGCTGACAGGCATTGATGCAGGGGAAATTAAGAATGTAGCAAGGCTGTTTGCCGCAAAAGATAGAAATACGATATCGCTATGGTGTATGGGGCTGAACCAGAGGATTCGAGGAACTTGGGTGAATAATCTCATCCATAATTTACATCTGCTGACGGGGAAAATCTGTCGTCCGGGCAATACACCATTCTCTTTGACCGGACAGCCCAGTGCCTGCGGCAGTATTCGTGAAGTTGGTGCATTATCACATTTATTGCCGGCACATCGTGTTGTCGCCAATCCCAAACATCGCGCGGAAATCGCAAAAATTTGGGGTGTTGATCCAAATCATATGAGCGCTAAACCGGGTTATCATACAATTGAGATGTTCCGGGCTGCCGCTGCAGGCAAGTTAAAAGCTTTGTGGGTGATGTGCACCAATCCGGGGCAGTCACTTCCCAATTTAAATGCGTATCGTAAAGGGATGGAAGATACCTTTATGGTAGTTTCGGAAACCTATCATCCTACGCGTACTTCGGAGTTGGCGGATGTTGTTTTGCCGGCGGCTTTATGGATGGAAAAGGAAGGGGTTTACGGAAATGGTGAGCGGCGTACACAACATCTGGATAAGGCTGTAGAGCCGCCGGGTGAGGCAAAACCGGATGTATGGGCTTTGCTTGAAGTCGCCAAGCGGTTGGGTTACGGAGAAATTTTCAATTATAAAGACAACGAAGCGATATGGGAAGAATATCGGAAATGTACGACTGGCACAAAAATGGATTTGCCGCCGTATGCGCGTTTGAAAAAAGAACACGGACTTACATGGCCGATTCCGAAAGATGATGCGCCGCCTACTGCGATACGTTACGCCGCACCTTATGATCCGTTTGTACCGGAAGGCATCAAATTTTATGGGCGTCCAAATGGACGAGCGGTGATTTATGCAAGACCGCATGCCGCTCCGCAGGAAGTGCCTGATGGAGAATATCCTTTCTTTTTATCAACGGGGCGAATTTTAGAACATTGGCATACCGGCACGATGACCTTTAATGTGCCGGAGTTAAAAAGAGCTGCGGCTGAGATGTATATTGAAATTTGCCCGGAAGATGCAGCGCGTCTTGCCATCAAAGATGGTATGTTGGTAGACGTTACTTCCCGTCGTGGTACGTGTAAGCTGAAGGCAAAAATAAATGGCCGTGGACAGCCACGGCCGGGAATGGTGTATGTACCATTTCATGATCAGGAAATGATTCGTATGATTAATTTTGTAACGATTGATGCATTTGATGACGTATCAAAGCAACCGGAATATAAACTTTGTGCAGTGAAAATCAGCAGAGCTTAGCTTTCTTCATCGGCTGTCGTGATATAGCTTGGAAATACACCGGCTACGCCCTTTAGTTGTTCTATTTTGGTACATACCGTATGCATGACATTTAGGTTGTCCGCTTCAAGAAGCAGGATGATTTCTCCTTTGGGTGAAACAGAATGAATCTCTATTTCCTGAAACTGTGCAAGCTGCGATGTTATATTTTCTATATCTTGCGCAATCGGTTGTACGATGATACTTGCAATCGCCATTACTTGGCCTCCTCTTCCTCTTTTACTTTAGTATAAGAGAGTAGAAGAGAATTGGCAATCGTTTCAACAGAGGATACTGGTAAAATGAGTGTGAAATGTAGAGATATAAGAAGTCAGCAGAGATGAGGAACGATGTATGGAAAATCAGTTGGTGATTCATTTAACAAACGTAGGCAAGCGGTATGGTCGTAAAGTCTTGTTTTGTGGAATCGATAAAGTAGTGCAGCCGGGACAATGTATAGCGATTACCGGTAAAAACGGTTCGGGAAAATCGACATTGTTAAAATTAATTGCCGGGCTGGTTCGCCCCACTTCGGGAGCGGTTGAGATGATTTGTGGCAATCAAACACTGGATACTGAACAGCGTCTAAAGCAACTGGGATTTATCTCGCCGGAGTTGGTGTTTTATCCCACATTGACAGGCGTGGAAAATCTTTTGTTTTTTGCTAACGGCCATGGTTGCCGTTGCACGAAAGAGCAGGCAGAGCAAGCTATGGAGCAGGTTGGTCTGCAGACGAAGCGTTTGCTCAGTACCTATTCTACGGGGATGAAACAAAGGCTGAAGTTTGCACTGCTAAAAATTCTGCAGCCTGCTTTATGGCTCTTAGATGAACCATCGGCAAATCTTGATGATGAGGGTAAAGCTTTAGCTATGCATTGTATCAAGGAAGCATTGCAGCAAGGCGTAACTGTCATCATTGCGACAAATGAACGTTGGGAGGCGCAGTATGCCGATGATGAAATATCCCTTACTTAATGCAATCTGGTGTGTATTTACCAAGGAACTTTTATGTGAATTTAGGACGAAGTATGTACTGAGCACACTTGTTATGTTTGCTTTGGTTACGCTGTCCAGCGTAAGTATGGCGGTCGGTGGGGTAAGTTTAGCGCCGCAAATCAGTGGTGTACTGTTATGGATTATTTTGTTTTTTTGCTCTATGGCAGGTCTGTCGCGGGTTTTTGTTGAGGAGCAGGAAACAGGTACAATGTTTGCTTTGCGTATTTATATGCCGAGTCAAGCGATTATTTTAGGCAAGATGTTGTTTAACACGGTATTGTTATTGTTTTTGAGTTGGTTTGTTGTACCACTGTTTATTATGTTTCTTAACGTGGATATTTCGTTTTGGTGGTCATTTCTTACGGTTTTATGTTTGGGAACGGTTGGGATAGCGGCGGCTTCGACGCTGACGGCGGCTATGGTCGCAAAAGCGGGCGGTAAGCATGCTTTATTTACGGTGCTGACCTTTCCGATTTTACTGCCGCAATTTTTGGGCAGCATTCATGCAACGATCTGTCTTTTCTCGCAGATTCCACCAACGTATCATGATCTGATCTTTATGGCGGGGTATGACTTGGTGCTGATCGTTGCGGCCTATATTTTATTTGATTATTTTTGGTATAACTAGCACCTATTTTTAGAAATATGGGAGGATATTATGAGAGTAACCGGCTTGATTTTAGGTTTTTTAGGTGCGCTATATGCAGTGTTTTATATTGTACCGCCGGCAGCGGGACTCGGAAATTTGGTGCGAATCGCTTTTTTTCATATTCCGGTTGCCTGGGTTTCAGTACTTGCTTTTTTCCTGTCTGCTTACTGGGGCGGGCAGTATTTAAGAAAGCGTGAAATGGACTATGACTGGAAAAGTTCTAGTGCGGCTGCGCTCGGATTGGTATTTTGTCTATTGGCAACGGTCAGCGGGGCTATTTTTGCAAAACTCACTTGGGGCGCCTACTGGAACTGGGATCCTCGGCAAACGACGATTTTTATTTTACTTTTGATTTATGGTGCGTATATGGTTTTACGTTCGGCAATCAGTGATGAAGAGGAACGGGCTAAAATCTCTGCTGTTTATGGGCTCGTGTCGTTTCTGACAGTACCTTTTTTAGTATTTATCATTCCCCGATTTTATGCTTCGCTTCATCCGGAACCGGTAATTAACGGCAAAGGTACGCTGGGAATGGATACGACGATGGTTGCGGTGCTTATGTTTACATTATGTATAGTTACAGCCGCTTTTTGGCAAATGCTGCAGTATCTGGTGAACAGAAAAAAACACGCAGCGCAGTTAGAAAATTGTAGTGAGGAGTGAAAATTTCTATGAAAGTACGTCATTTAGTTGGAATTGGTCTTATCGGCGCGTTTTTCCTGTTTAGCGCATTTAGTTTTAAAGAATCTCTTACGCCGTATGTTACGTTTGCCGAGGCGCGCAGCAATACCGGGATTGTACAGGTAAAGGGCGTACTTGTAGCGGATAGTGTGACAGCAAGCGCCGGTGCAGTTCATTTTACTTTACGGGATGAAGATGGAGAAGAAGCACAAGTGACTTACCAAGGTGTCAGACCGGAAGGATTTGAGCAGGCATCCAGTATTGTTGCAATTGGCAAAGTGAAAAATGGAAGATTTACCGCCGAAAAACTGCTCGTAAAATGTCCTTCTAAGTATCAGGGAACAACACAAGGGAGTTGAATGAAAGCATGATTGGATATGGTGCATTATTTTTAGCATTGGTTATGACCTGCATCTCTGCATTTTTTTATTTTCATCATCATATGGCAGAATTGACAAAGTCATCGAGTAAAAAAAGTCAAGGCGGCCGCAAGTTTTATACGGCGGCGGCCGGATGTATTGGCATCGCAGCTCTTTATTTGTTATATATCATTTTAACGAATCAATTTCAGTTTATGTATGTGGCTGGGTATTCTTCAACAGATTTACCGCTTGCCTATAAACTGTCGGTTTTCTGGGCAGGGCAAGAGGGCTCGTTTATGCTGTGGCTGGTTTTTCATGTTATATTCGGAGGAATTCTAAGCCGTAAAGCGGCGCCGGGCGTGATGGTCGTATATAGTGCGCTGCAGGCAATTTTGCTGATGATCTTACTCGCGAAAAGCCCTTTTATGATGCTTGCCCAGCCAAGGATGGAAGGCTTCGGGTTAAATCCGCTGCTGCAAGATCCTTGGATGGTGATTCATCCGCCGATTCTTTTTTTAGGCTATGCAGGGCTTGCAGTCCCATTTTCCTATGCAATGCATGGGTTGATGTCTAAAGACCATAAAAGCTGGTTGTCGGCGGCGCTGCCTTGGACACTTTTTTCTTCGGGGACGCTTGGGGCAGGCATTTTCATTGGTGGTTTTTGGGCGTATAAAGTATTAGGCTGGGGCGGATACTGGGCATGGGACCCGGTAGAAAATTCGTCGTTGGTGCCTTGGCTCATTGCGGGTGTGCTAGTACATACAATCGTATTGGCAAAACATAGAGCCGCCGGTATCAGTTTAGCGTATTTTTCGGCTATTTTTAGCTTCGTCAGTGTTTTATATGGTACTTTTTTGACCCGCAGTGGGATTTTAAGTAATTTTTCTACCCATTCATTTTCTGATGAAGGTATTGGCAGTGTATTAGCAGGTTTTGTTCTGATTACCTTGTTTGTTTCTTTGGGGCTTTATATCATTCGACTGCCAAATTTACCGCAGGGAGAATTAACATCTAAACTCATCAGTAAAGAGAGTGTGCTTTTAGCTACTTCATTGGTACTTGGGGTACTTTCTGTATTTGTCTTTATCGGAATGTCTACGCCACTGATTACGATGATGATTGGCAATCCGCAAAGTCTGCAAATTTCTTTCTATAACGCGGTATCTTTACCGTTAGGGATTTGTTTGATGATTTTGCTTGCGGCATTGCCGGTAGTTTATACTGCGAGCCGAAAGAAAGTTTGGATGCTCGCGGGTATCATTGTAATTTCTTTCTGCTTCGCTTTTCTATATGGAATCAAACAGCCTTTGATTCTGCTTGCAATGAGTTTTGCCTGCGGTGCTGTTGTTAGCAACACTTGGATGGGCTATAAAAAGGTGGTTTCTACGGGTGCTGCGATTACGCATGTCGGACTGGCAGTTTTGGTCATGGGGATTGTGATTTCCTCGAGTCAAAATCAATCCGCGCATATAAATTTTAAGCAAACAGAGGCGCAGCAAGTTTTTGGCTATGATTTGACTTATCTGGGGGATGAAAAGGCGGCGGATGGATCGGGGATTTATCAGAACTTTATCGCAGCGCATGCCGGGGATCAAGTGGCGTTACAAGCCTACACCAAATTAAACAAGGAAGGCAATCCTGCAGCGAGAGAACCCGCAATCTATCGCACGTTGCTTTCAGACTTATATATTGCGCCTAGCCCGGAAAGTGAGGCTCCTCAGCTTAAGCAAGTTGCTTTGCGTGAGGGTGAAAGCATGGAAGTAGATGAACTGCAGGTTACATTTCTTAAACTTGCAATGCAAGGAATGGGCAGCAATGATGTTCGGGTGGCTGCACAGTTAGAGATTGATAAAGCTGGAGAAACAGTGCAGGTAGCACCTGAAATGAGCTATCGCAATGGTCATATTCATAGTCAGCCTATCGTAGTATTTGGTCAGTATGAGTTTACCTTATATACGGTAAATCCGAACGATCAAAGTGTTATTTTTGCTTATAGGGATACAAATTCTGAGGATCAGAAGCAAACGATGCAGGCAGAAATCAGCGATAAGCCATTCATCAATCTCGTTTGGTTAGGAACGTTTTTGATTACTGTAGGGACGATTCTGGCGTCTCTTAAACGTTTCGCCAGATAAATTATATGTCCAAGCGATTCTGGTCGTACTGTCGGATCAGATGAACTGATTTTTGAGGAAGGGAGGAGATTTTTTGGATACTGGTCAATATTTTAACCGTCGTAATTTTGCTGTTGCGGCAGTGACTCTAGCAGTAACGGCAGTCGTCGTAATTTTTGTCGGAACTGGGTATGCCTATGCAGACAGCAGTGCTTTCTGTGGCAGTACTTGTCACTCCATGCAGCAGGCACATGCGAGTTGGCAGGTGTCAAATCATAAAGAACTAAAATGTACAGAATGTCACTTGCCACAGGGAAATCTTGTGACAAAGCTGGTGACAAAGGCAAAGACCGGTATGAATGACACGTATCATGAAGTTTTAAAAGATTATCCCGCAACAATGAAGTTAAGTTTAGAGGGTAAAGCTATTGTGCAGGACAATTGCTTACGCTGCCACAAATCGACAGTAGAAAACACCGGCATGGCAGCTGGCGGGCAGGATTGTCAAAAGTGTCACCGTAGCTTGGTGCACGGTACTAACAAGACACAAGGAGGGATAAAGGTTGAATAAAACGCAGAAATTATTAGCTGTTTTACTGGCAATATGTATCGTATTCTTTGGCTTTGTCATTGTGCGTATTGGTGCGAAACCGTCTACCGTAAAAGCCGCAAATATTCCAAAGGGTGAATATGATCCGGCGGTTTGGGGTAAGTACTATCCATTGCAGTATCAAAGCTATATGAAAAATTTTGATATGTCAGCATCGCCAACAGGGTATGGCGGAAGTAGCAAGGTACAAAAATCTGATATGCAGCCGGAGCTTTTTAAAAATTTCAAGGGTATGCCGTTTAGTAAAGATTACACAGAAGATCGAGGGCATAGTTACGCGCTTGAAGATATTGCAGAAAGTAAACGGGTTGGTCCGGCAACAAAGGGTGCATGTATTACCTGTAAAACACCTTATGTAGAACAGTTTTATCAAGAATCCGGCTGGGAGTATGCGAACAAACCTTTCGCGGAATTATTAGAAAAATCGAAGCACCCGGTTACTTGTGCAAACTGCCATGATGCAGAAACTATGGATCTTCGGGTCATTAATCCGGCGTTTATTGAGGCGATGGAACGACGTGGTGTTGATGTAAAGCAGGCATCAAGAGAAGAAATGCGTACCTATGTTTGTGCACAGTGTCATGCAGAGTACTATTTTGCGCCTGGGACAACGCAGGTGGTATTCCCTTGGGATAATGGATTTACGCCAGAGGAAATGTATGCATATTATGAAACCCAACCAAATGGTTTTAAACAGGATTGGGTACATCCTGATTCCAAGGCACCAATGTTGAAAGCGCAGCATCCTGATTTTGAAACTTTCATGAATGGTACACATGGAAAATCCGGTGTATCTTGCGCGGATTGTCATATGCCATATATGCGTGAAGACGGACAAAAATATTCTTCCCATTGGATGACAAGCCCGTTGAAAACGTTAGATGCTTCTTGCAGTCCATGTCATACACAAGGTGAAGCCTGGGCGATGGAACGTGTAAAAACGATACAAGATCGAACTTGGCAAATGCAGCATACTGCAGGTACTACGATTGCCAGAGCACATGAAGCAATCAAAATAGCCAGCGAAGCACCAAATGCAAATCAGGAAGAGCTGGCAAACGCAAGAGAACTTGTGCGCAAGGCACAATGGTTTTGGGATATGGTTGCCGCAGAAAACGGTATGGGCTTCCATAATCCAGATCAGGTATTGAGTACTTTAGGTCAGGCAAATCAGCTTGGCTACGAAGCCATTGATGCCGCGCAGCGCGCAGCTGGTACGAATCTTTAGAAAAGCATATATGCAAAGGAGTTGCCTCACTAATTTTTTAGTGTGACAGCTCCTTTTCGTTTCCTCTTTCAAAGTATTCGCATAAAATAAGAATATTTTTGAACATATAACAAAATAATGATATAATAATATCATTAAAATATACACGAGGTGAGATCAATGATTATCAAACCATCAGCTGCGCTTCGAAATGAGTATGCGTCAATATCAATGATGGCACGCGAGACATGTGAACCAATTTATATCACAAAAAATGGAGAAGGTGATATGGTTTTAATGAGTATAGAAGCATTCGAAAAGAGAGAGCAGATTTTAGCATTAAGAGCAAAAGTTCTACAAGCCGAAGCAGAAAGAATATCCGGTGCGCAAACGTTAAGTATTCGTGAGGCTAGAAAAAGATTGGTTGATAGAATGCATGAAATATGAAGTTAAGATTTTGCCTACCGCATGGGAAGATTTGAAGAAGATTGAAGATTACTATTGTATAAAATTTAGCCTGCAGTCGGCAATCAAAGTAAGTCAGCATATTTTAGATACATTAAAGCGATTGGAAGATTTTCCGGATTCGGGTTCGCTTACGCCAGATCCATGGTTAAATGAGCAAGGCTATCGTTTGATTATTTGTGAAAAGTTTGTAGCAATTTATAAGATAATCGATCATGATGTTTATGTGTATCACATAGGAAATACACAGACGGAGTATACGAAGTTGTTTGATTAGAGTAAGGATATACAAATTGGTGTTGCAAGTAACAATAGTAAATTTTATATTCCTTGGATAATATAAATTTTTATACATACCTCATATCGTTCCATAATAAGATAAATGGACGATATGAGGTATTTGTATATAAAGCTCAGATATGCAAAACCTAAAAGAAGTATAGAAAAATTTGTATCATGAATGAAGGGAAGGGCGTTTATTTGATTGCAAAATTTTCTAGGAATGATAAAATGAAATTGTAAAGTGAGAATGAAAATTTATTGATAATTATTATGAATTTGGTGATTTTAATTTATTAAATTTATGATGAAGGAGTGAAAACGAGGATGAACAAAAATATGAATTTAGATCCTGTGGTGATTGTTTTGTTTGGAGCTTCCGGTGATTTGTCGGCGCGAAAGGTAATTCCGGCGTTGTATAATCTGCATCTTGACGGACTTTTACCCAAGCAGTATGCAATTGTTGGCGTAGCGCGCAGTGATTTTGATGATGATGCATTGCGGGATAAGCTTCATGATGGTGTCAATCGTTTTTCCAGACGAGGTGAGGCAAAGCAGGAGGATTGGGAAGCTTTTGCCGAAAATGTACATTATATACAAGCCGATTATGACGATCCGAAACTTTATAAACGTTTAATTCAGTTAGGAGATAAATCTTGGAGTAAACCGCCGAATATTATTTTCTATTTAGCTACTCCGCCGAATTTATTTACAGTTGTTATTGAGCAATTAGGTAAAATTCCTGCACTGCATGGCGATATGAGGTATCGTATCGTGATTGAAAAACCTTTCGGGCATGATTTGCAGTCAGCACAAGAGTTAAATCACAAACTATTGCAGGTCTTTGAAGAACAGCAAATTTATCGTATTGATCATTACTTAGGTAAAGAAACTGTGCAGAATATACTGGCATTTCGATTTGGCAATGCGATTTGGGAACCGCTTTGGAATCGTAATTTTATCGACCATGTACAGATTACTGTTGCAGAAAAAATCGGTATAGGGCAGCGTGGACGTTATTATGATTCGGCCGGAGCACTTCGGGATATGATCCAAAACCATTTGATGCAGCTTTTATGCTTAATCGCGATGGAGGCACCTACCTCTTTCACTGCCGATGAGATTCGTAATAAAAAAGTCGATGTTATGCATGCAATCCGTTTGATTCCTAAAGCGGAAGTTCCAGCGTATGCAGTCAGAGGGCAATATGGACAAGGCTGGATAGAAGGAAAAGAGGTGCAGGGGTATCGTGATGAAAAGGACGTAAATCCGGTTTCTAATGTTGAAACTTTTGCGGCGTTAAAATTATTTGTGGATAATTGGCGTTGGCAGGGAGTTCCCTTCTACTTACGGACTGGCAAAGTAATGCCGGGAAGAGTTTCTGAAATTTCACTGCAATTTCGACCGGTACCGCATCATCCATTTTCTCATTTAAACACACAAGTGTTCCAGCCGAATCGTCTGGTGCTTCAAATTGAACCAAATGAAGGAGTCGTACTGCGGACACAGGCGAAAGAACCTGGTATGGGAATGCAGTTAAAACCAGTGGATATGAGATACTGCTATCAGGATGTTTTTCATCAGCCATCGCCAGATGCTTATGAAACATTGCTCGTAGATATTATGCGGAATGATCCGAGTCTATTTATGCGTGCGGATCAGGTGGAAGCAGCGTGGAAGGTGATTCAACCGGTTTTGGATGTTTGGAGCGAAACAAAAGAATTAAATTTCCCAAATTATCAAGCCGGACAATGGGGCCCATCAGAAGCGGAAAATTTAATTGCGCGGGATCGAAGAACCTGGTTATTACCGGTATCGTTTGAGCCTAAAAAGCGGGGGTGATTGGGATGTTAAAAGTCTATCAAACCGTGAATCAATTGTGTGTAGAGACAGCAGAATGGTTAGTTGCTGAAGCAAAACGGACAATTTTAGAAAAAGGAAGATTTACCGTGTCCTTATCCGGTGGGGCGACACCAAAAGCACTTTTTGCTGAACTGGCAAAGCCACGGTGGCAAAAGCAGCTTGACTGGTCAAAAATTCTTGTTTTTTGGGGTGATGAACGTTTTGTGCCGGCAACTGACGTACAAAGCAATCAGAAGATGGCAAGAGAAACTTTGCTAAATCATGTGCCCATTCCCGAAGAAAATATTTTTCCGATACCTTTCTTAGCAACAGTTGATGTAGCTGCCAAACAATATGAAGCAGATTTGAAACGTGTATTTGTTCATTTACCGGTGTTTGATTTAATTTTACTGGGGTTAGGTTCTGATGGGCATACTGCTTCTTTATTTCCGGGATCGGCAGCATTAAAAGAAGAAATACGGTGGGTCTGTCCGTCAAAGGTCAATGCGCAGGGACCGGAAAGAATCACACTGACTTATCCGGTGATCAACCATGCGACCAAAGTTTGTTTTCTTGTCACAGGTATTGAAAAAGCAGCTATGGTAAAAAATATAGTCGAACCTATCGATAAAAATCATGCGTTTCCAGCACAACGAATTTGTCCGGCATCAGGGGAGCTGATTTGGGTTTTAGATCAAGCTGCGGCAAATTTATTGACAGCCAAATGATCATTTTCAATACATTTGCTTAGACATAAAATGATGTAACTATATCATTTTATGGTCAATAAAATGAAAAAAACATTGCAGTAGTTTTGAAAAATGATATAATGATATCAAGAAGTGGTACTTTTATGGCAATAAAAACAAATAAAGACCTGGGGATGGAGGAGTATGATGGCTGAAGTATATGATATTGGACTCGTAGGATTGGCTGTTATGGGACAGAATCTTGTTCTAAATATGCGCAATCATGGTTTTCGTGTAGCTGTCTATAATCGTACGGCAAGTAAAACCAAAGAGTTTATTGAACAAGCGGAGAATGCAGAAAATATTGGCGCGGCAAATTCGATTGGTGAATTTGTTCAAATGCTCAAAAAACCGCGTAGAATCATGTTAATGGTAAAGGCTGGAGCACCTGTAGATGCAATGATTGCAGAGCTTTTACCTTACTTGGATGAAGAGGATATCATCATTGATGGCGGAAATTCATTTTTCCTTGACACCGAAAGACGCTTTAAGGAACTTACGGCAAAAAACATTCGTTTTATCGGTATGGGGGTGTCCGGCGGTGAAGAAGGTGCTTTGCTTGGACCTAGTCTTATGCCGGGCGGAGATTTGTCGGCCTATCAGGAAGTGAAAGAAATCTGTGAAGCGATTGCAGCGAAAGTTTCCGATGGTGTTTGCTGCAGTTATGTCGGTAAAGGCGGCGCCGGACATTATGTAAAGATGGTGCACAATGGAATTGAGTATGGTGATATGCAGCTCATCAGTGAAGCCTATTACATGATGAAAATGGTCTTGGGGCTAAATGCTGAAGAAATGCACACAATTTTCAATCAGTGGAATCAAGGGGAACTCAATTCCTATTTGATTGAAATTACAAGTGATATTTTATTGAAGCAAGATACAGAAACGAAGCAGCCTTTAGTTGAAGTTATTTTAGATAAAGCTGGACAAAAAGGTACGGGAAAATGGACCTCACAAAGTGCGCTTGATTTAGGTGTGCCAGTTCCGACAATTACCGAAGCTGTTTTTGCACGGTGTATGTCTGGATATAAGGAAGAAAGAGTGGAAGCAGCAAAAATTCTTGCTGCGCCTAAAGCGGTATATGAGGGCGATCGAGAAGCTTTGATTCAAGCGATCCATGATGCGTTGTACGCTTCGAAGATTTGTTCTTATGCACAAGGGTTTGCACTACTAAAAGCGGCAAGTGAAGAATACCATTGGGATTTAAATTATGGTGATCTGGCTCTTTTATGGCGGGGCGGCTGTATTATTCGAGCGAAATTCCTAGAAAGAATCAAATCAGCTTTTTCTGAGGATTCGAATTTACCAAATCTTATGTTAGATCCATTTTTTTGTGATATATTAAATCGTATGCAGGATAATTGGCGCTTAGTTGTTAGTTTGTGCAAAAAGCTCGGCGTTCCAACGCCAGCCTTTAGCGCTTCGCTTGATTATTACGATAGTTATCGTCAGGCAGTGCTTTCAGCAAATATGATTCAGGCACAGCGCGATTATTTCGGTGCGCACACATACGAACGTGTGGATAAAGCGGGAATTTTTCATACACAGTGGCTTGAAAAGAAGTAATGTAACCTATCTTCGTGCAAGTTTATAAGTGGAACAAACTTAAATAGTTTCTGATGTAGCGACATAAATAATTTATTTTGGGGATGTCTGCATAAAAAATGCGGCATCCCTCTTTGGTTCGTTTATGGCAATGAAAAAAAGAAATCAGTATTACATTTAGCGTTTTACAAATAAAATATGAGTGCAACAGTACCTTTTTTTGTGATTCTGCATATACTAAGCTATATAAAATATGTTTGTCAATAACTTATGAAAATGTCACCCTCGAAAGTAGTTAATTATCGCATGAAAATGTCACTTCAAAAGTTAAGCATAATTTTTAAGAAAGATGCTTTCTAGCATTAAAAGCATATCGTTGTGAGTGTCTTCAAAAGTAAGTTTTTTAACTAGGCTGTGTCCATACTTAAAATAATGAGTATTTGGTGGTGAATAAGGTTTTTTGCTGGATTGTGGAGCACGCTCGTTAACAGATCTTTTTGATTTAATATATGGCAATACCTTAAAAATAGTTTTTTTGAATTGTACAGCGACCCCAATTCTAGGACCTACTAGAACACTTACTTTCGCTTTGCTGGTAAGCAAAGGTAAATCCGGAGATGTAACGACCTTGAATTGTCTATTGTAAAATGAGAATACGCCACCAGCATCAACAGATCGGGTAAGTTTAACGCATAAAATAGAATCAATGTTTAAAGCAACTGATAAAGATCTAAAAGCAGATTCTGTACTTTCTGGTTCTACAGAGAATTTAGCATTGAATAATGCAATGTAATTGGTTAAAAACTCATTTGCTTGATCAATGGTTGAAATGTTAGCAATTTTAAACTCCACAGGCAGACGACTTTGTAGTGTTTCCCAAAGCCTTTCAACTCTTCCTTTAGCTTGAGGGGAACGTGCAGGAATCAAGGTAATGCCAAGCTCGCCCATAGCTCTGCCGAATTGAGTATCATTAACGACCTTTCCTGAAAGTTGATCTTCAATAGAAAGCTTGCCAGCAAGTGTGGAAAGAAAGATAGCATGTCGGTCGGTGTATAAACTGACAGGGAGACCATGATTTAGAATACATTGCCGCATGACTTCCCAATAACCATGAAGACACTCATTTTTTGTCATATACAGACCGACAATATTACCAGTAGCGTCATCAATTGCGCCGTGTAAGGAAAACTTCTCAGAGGAATTAAACCATTCAAAAGGAGTGGCATCCATTTGAATTAAAAGCCCTTCTTGTGGTTTGCGTTTACGTCTGGGATGAGGTTTAAACCTCCGTCGTTTCTTCGGGCTTTTGATATTGGCTCGAGTTAGTAAAGAATGGAGAGCAGAATAACTAATCTTAATCTTTTCATTACATTCAAGCAATTCTTGGAAGTGTTGAAAATTAGCAGACGAGTAGATTTCAGATTGTTTTAGTGTAATAATATCTTTGATTTGTTTATCGTCAAAGGCATGTTGTGGTTTGCGTCCCGTATTCTTATGGATGAGGAAGGCGGCACCTTCGGCTATAACTCCTTGTTTAAGCCGTATAATTTGGCGCACACTGATTCCTAAGCTAACGGCAGCTTCAGCAATGGTCATATGACCATCAATTGTTTTTGAAATGACGGAGAATCTATTCAGTTGTTTTTCAGACATTAAATAACGCACCTCATTGTTCATGGTGACATTATCTCACGATAGTCTACATAGTGACATTATCACAAGTTAAACACAGCTATATAAAATATGTTTTGACAAAAGAATAAAAAGTAGCTATAATATAGCTATTGACGCTAAATAGGTTTAGCGAAAATTAAATACGGCGACATAGCCAAGTGGTAAGGCAGAGGTCTGCAAAACCTTTATTCCCCAGTTCAAATCTGGGTGTCGCCTCCAAAAGTTATTATGATAACTCATAATCTAAGGATTATGAGTTTTTTTATTTTAATGTATAGCTTTACAAAAAAGAACATATATTCTATGATGGATAAGAAAACTTTTTTGGAGTGTATATCATATGGAAAAATGGGTTATGCATGTGGATATGGACGCTTTTTATGCTGCAATAGAACAGCGTGATCATGAAGAATATCGTGGTAAACCCGTCATTGTGGGCGGGCTTAGCAATCGTGGCGTAGTTTCGACTGCCTCTTATGAAGCTCGGAAATTCGGCGTGTTTTCCGCGATGTCAATGGTACAAGCACGCAAACGTTGTCCCCAGGGGATTTTTGTTTGGCCAAATCATGCGCATTACAGTCAGGTATCACAACGCATTTTTTCGATTTTATCAGAATTCTCTCCGACAATTGAGCCGTTATCCTTAGATGAAGCATTTATGGATGTTAGTGGGATGAACTATTTGGTACATGATTGGCGAACTTACGCGATGCAATTAAAGGAGCGGATTCAGTCGGAAGTTGGTTTAGTGGCTTCTGTTGGTATTGCACCGAATAAATTTTTAGCCAAATTGGCTTCTGACTTGGAAAAGCCGAACGGGTTGGTTCTGATTGAACGAGACAATGCAAAACATATCCTTGAGAACTTACCGATTCGACGATTATGGGGTGTTGGCAAGAAATCTGCGATTGAACTCCAAAGATTAGGTTTTGAGACAATTGGACAGATTGCGCAAGCAGATCTTAATTTTTTAGTAAAACATTTTGGTAATTTTGCCTATCATATATTTAATTTAGCAAACGGCAAAGACGATCGGGAAATTGAAGCCGATCGAAGTTTGCAATCGATTGGTAATGAAATTACCTTTGAACAGGATTTGTTGACTCGTGCACAGGCGGAAACAGAACTTCTCGCTTTATCAGAAAAAGTTGGCTGGCGTTTACGCATGGGAGGCTGTGCAGCACGAACCATTACAATTAAGGTTAGGTTTGCTTCTTTTACTACGATTACACGGAGCAGGACTTTACCGGCAGCGACCAATTTTGATGAAGAGATTTATCATGCTGTCATCGATTTATATAGAAAAGCTGCAATTACAGAAAAGATTCGCTTGCTTGGGGTCACCGGCAGCAATTTAATGATAAATGAGCAGGGCAATTTATTTCAGGAGCAAGATAAGAGAAAAGCGTTATATGGAACCGTGGATCAATTGAAAGAGCGGTTTGGCGAGAAAATTATTACAAAAGCAAAGCTGGTAAATCCAATTCAAACTGAAAAATAATAGTTGACATAACAAAAAAGACCTTATCAAGAATAAGGTCTTTTAAAATTTTAGCCCGCAATGTCGCTCACTTTTTATGTCTAAACCTGCAGCTTAGCAGGTGGGCATCATAGCCTTGTTTTTGCTATCCGCTCAAGGCGGCTCAGCAGCCGCAAAACATCCGATTCCCTAATAATAAAAGTAGGTTAGACATATTAAGGTTCGCGTGCATTTCAGGCATCTTCTCTATGTTTGTAATGATACCATAAATAAAACAGGTATGCAAGTCAGAAGATCTGTATTTTTAGTTTAAATTTTTAGAATTTTATTAAGTTTACATAATATATATAATCAATGCGTGCGTATGCATCAATTATGATATCGAAATAAAGGTTTTTTTTATGATATGGCGAATCAAGTTACTTGTTATTTACGTTGTATATTCTATAATATGCACATATAAGGAGAATGTTATGACAATTGAAGAAAAAAAATTGATAAATGCGATATTAGCGAGACCTGGGCAAGAACCGGAAATATGTCAATTGCCCATGAATGTCGATGAACAGATAGAAGAAATTTCCAATATTTTAGATGGCAATATTGGTAGTACAGAGTTTTTTGATATCGGCAATGGTGCATCACTTTGGATTTTGGTGAATGATTTTGCTGTACCATTGGGATTAAAGCCAAATCGCCACTTACCAGGCAAGGATCAGGATGAAATTTTATTTGGAAATATTATTTTTATTGCAATTTATAATGAAGAAAGTGAGTTTGAAGGGTCGGTAAATATGCCTGAACATGTTTGCCGTATGTTTATCGAACAGATCAAACAGAATTTCAAAGCTTGTAATGGCGATGAAAAGCCGCGTTCACAAGATGAGGTATACATCGACAGTGAAAATGAACGCAGTTTCAAATGGCGTGAAATAGAAAAACCTAAGAATGTAGATGATTTTATTCCCGCAGGTCGTGCAAAACTGATTAAACATGATACCCATGAAATCATCGAAATTAATGGTCGTTATTTTAAACAAGTGACGATTGCGACAAAAAAGACTCCATTACAGTAAAGAAAATGGATTTATAGCACCTTTTGATGTCGTAGTACCTTGCAAAAGCCGTATAAAAGTTTTGCAGAGACTCCAGCTTGATTGAGTAAATCATTTCGGATTGCTTTTTCTGTTGGAGTCTTAATTTTTTTGTCTGATAAATAGAGTGCAAGCAGTCCCTGTACAATGGTCTTTGTAAAAAAACTATGAGGTGTAAATTCAGCTCTTGCATAAGCTTCTCTATAGAACATCCGAAGTCGATAAGAGATCTGCGCTGCATTTTTATAGTAGAAGATAAAATTAAGATCATTATTTAAGCGATCTTCAGCTTGGTCAATAAAATAATCAAGCTGAATATGCAGTCCACAAATCCAAGGGAAATAAGCATCTGTTACAGCCTCGACTTCAGTTTTTGTTAGTGTCGGCTGATAGGCGATCGCAGCCAGTACAAACATCCCTAGTGTCGAACCAGTCGCTGCGGCAAATTCCCAGTTTGTTAGTGTATCTGTCGTATTGCATTCATTTAACCACGTGAGCATAGCTTCTTCACGTAAAGCAGGGTCAATATGCTTGTAAGTTTGTAATTCACAATAAAGTGCAGCAAATTTCAAAATCGAAGGCTTTACCAAAAGATAATTCGGTATGTTTTTAATAATAGATTGACAGGTGATCACAAGATTATTTAGATAGCCGCCATCCTCTTTGAAGGGATAGAATGCATAATACGGATGCAGGGCTGCATCGGGGTCTAGTGCATCTGTCATTGCTAGATGCAACTGCTTAAATGCTGCGGCATCCGTAACAGCAGCACGATCGCACAAATTATCTAAATAATCACTGATTGTTTGCAAAGCAACAATGAATTTTATAAATTCTTCGGTAGGAACACCTGGATAGATGCTGTAAAAATTACCGCCCTGACAATGAAATCGTTTGCTAGCGATGCTAGATAAAGCTTGCATTTGTAGTTCACCATGCATATTTTGTTTTGCATATGCCTGCCAATAGTTTACTTCTTGATTTACACTTGGCAGAACTTTCGTCAGAAATTGCTGGATCATTTTGATACTTGCAGTGGTGTTAAAGATTTTTTTGTTCATTTAAAAACCTCCGCTCTGTAAAAACACAGTATAGGATAAGATATTCGCAAAGAAATAGGTGTATGTTAGTGAAATAATTTGCCCAGTGATAAAATCATATAAACCATACCAGCCGCAATTAAAGGGCCTACGGTAATTCCTTTGAAGAAGAATACCCCGATCATTGTACCAATGATCAAAGAACTCACAATTTCTGGGGATGATTTTAATAAATCAATGCCAATTCCACCGGAAAAAGCCGCAAAGATACCGGCGAGAATAGCAATAATTCCAAGTGGGCTTTTAAAAGACTCCAGTATGATGGGTAAAGTAATTCGTCCAGTTGCAATGGGGACTAAAATTGCGATTGTTAATAACATAATACCTAAACTTAAGCCATGTGCTTCAATTGTAGGAAATAACGCATCTAAACCGAGTAGTTTCATAATAATTAGAATGCCTGTTGCATAGGCAACGGACATATTATGACCGAAAAAGCTAATTGCAAAAATTGCAAGTAAGGGAATATACGTGTTATTCATTTTGTCGTATCCTTTCAATATTAAAGATCAGTACATAGTTTATAGTATGTAGAGAAACAAGCATGTTGATTACCTTAAATACTATCAGTTTACACTGAATGAAGAAAAAAATAAACAGGGGAATCTAAAGCAAAGGGTTTCGTTAGGTGTGGTAGTGTAAATGAAATGCTAAAGTAAAATTTTTATGTATAATGCTAAAATAATTTGTTACAATGTATGTTATATGCAAACGGCTTGAAAAAGGGAATGAAAAAATTAACGAGACAAATTTCTTTATAAATATTATAATGATAACATGGTGATTGTTGTTAATATGTAAAATTGATAATATTTTATAAGAATTTAAAGGAGTATATTTGGATGGAAAATATTTATCGTGTAGCAATACACTATAATGAAGACAATGGTTATATTGAATATGCAAAGGAAGAAAAAGCTGCAAAAGTTGTGTTAGAAACGGTGGATAAAAAAGAACAAGTAGAATCTTATTTAGCACAAACGCATGAAATAAATGTACCTAATGAAACAATTCTTGATTTTTCAAAGCGAATGGTAAATCCTTTAAATAGCCTGGAAGAATTCAAATTATCTTTGACAAGGTTATGGGGGATTACTGGTGTTTATGTTGATTGGAGCAGACCAGTAAACGTATAATTATTTATATTGAATGAAATAAGGGGTGGCGCATTTTTTAATGCGCCACCCCTATTTTTCGCGTATTTGGTCTTTCCGGAAAAACATGTTCCGAAGGATGAAAAATAACTGACTTACGTAAAGAAATTCGTTTGTCTGAGCGAAGCGAGTTTAGAATTTTAGTAAGTCAGTCATTTTTCAAGTGTTTTGGAGGTTTGGGCCTAGACTTTTTGGTCCTTTTGTGGCAATGACAAAAGGACATTTACGTGTTTATGGATGGATTAAGATTTTTATAAATAAAATCTTAGTTGTTTATTTTTTCGCATATAGTGCGAATAACGGTGGTGTATCATAACGCATGGTGGTTGTTTCTTTGTGGACTTTATTTTCTATAGCTTCATAACTTTTACAAGAATGAAAGCCGATGTTTTGCAATACTGTTATATCCCATTGAGGTCTTTTCCTTTGGCTGATGGGTAACCCATTTTTCAATGCATCACATTCAGCGAGTAATTTTGTATCGATTCCATGGTGTACATTTTGTGTTTTTTGCGCTTCGTTATAAAAAGAAATTTGCCCATAATCAGAATCGAAGTTCAATAAAGTTCCCCCTGATTTTAATAAACGAAACCACTCGTTATAAGCCATTTCTACATTTGGCAGCGTCCAGGTAAGATTACGTGAAAGGATAACATCAAAGGTCTGTGCAGAAAAATCCATTTTTTGTGCGTCCATACAAAAAAATGAAATATCGCAACCGTATGTTTCTGCGTTTTGTTTTGCCTGTCCAATCATTTCAGTTGCTGCATCAATGCCAGTCACTGTATGTCCGAGTTGCGCCATTAAAATAGCAAAAAAGCCTGTTCCAGTTCCGACATCTAAAATATTTAAAGTGTTGCCAGCTGGTAATAGTTCGCAGATAAATGATTGCCAGGCTGCAGCATCCTTACTTTCCAGTTCTTTGCGACGAATTCTATTAAACTCTTCACTGCGTTCGTTCCAATATTTTTTGATTCTACATGCTATATCCACAGACAGCCTCCTTTTCTCCTTGTCTATTATAACGAAAAAGAAGTCATTGCATAAGCCGTCCCCCGGGATATAAAAGAAAAGTTTTTATTGCAACCCCCACCCCGGCTTGTGGAAAAATTTTACCCTTCTTATAATTTAAAAGTATATAAGGCAGATAATTTCAACTGTAGACAACCTATAGACAAATAGGCACAGAGGTCGGCAATGCGCGAGTATCGTAGCCATCTCAGCAAGATACCGTTGCTAAAAATTGAAAAATCAGGAGGAACGTTATGAGGGCAATACAAAAATGGCTGTTTATCGTTAGTATTTTTTGTCTGTGTTTTTCACTTGTTGGATGCGGGGAAAATAAAACGCAGCAGGTAAAAAAAGAGTTGGTATATGCCAGCACCAAAGATATTCGTGATATTAATCCGCATTTATATGGCGGTGAAATGGCTGCACAAGCAATGGTTTTTGAACCATTGGTATATGACAGTAAAGAAGGAATCAAACCTGGACTTGCGGAAAAATGGGAAATGTCTGAGGATGGTCTTGTGTATACTTTTCATATACGACAGGGTATAAAATTTACGGATGGTGAGCCGCTGAATGCAGAAGCGGTAAAGAAAAATTTTGACGCTGTTGTTGCAAATAAAGCACGCCATGCATGGCTGGATATGATCAATCAAATCGATCACGGTGAAGTGGTGGATGAATATACCTATAAATTGGTATTAAAAAAGCCGTATTATCCAACTTTGCAAGAACTTGCCTTGTCTCGTCCATTTAGAATTATTTCACCGAAATGCTTTAAAGATGGAGAAACAAAAAATGGCGTTACCGGTTATGCGGGAACTGGTCCATACATATTAACTGAGCATAAAGAAAAGCAATACGCGATTTTCACGGCAAATCAATCCTATTGGGGAGATAAGCCAAAAATTGAAACGATCAAATGGCAGGTAATGCCGGATCATCAAACGATTTTATTGGCCCTGCAAAAAGGTGAAATTGATTTACTGTTTGGTGCAGATGGAGATATGATTGATTTGGATTCTTTTGCGGTATTGAAAAAAGAAGGTAAATATGAAGCCGTCATGAGTGAACCGATTGCTTCACGGGCAATTTTAATCAATGCCCATCAGCCAATTACCTCTGATCGTAATGTCAGAGAAGCTTTTCAATATATCGTAAATAAAGAGGCAATCGCCAATGGTGTATTGAATGGAACTGAAACAGTTGCAGATACCTTGCTATCGCCGACAGTTCCTTATTGCGATGTGCCGCTTGAAAAAAGAGTTTATGATTTAGAAAAAGCAAAACAAATTTTGGATCGCATTGGCTGGAAAGTAGGAGAAGATGGATACCGCTATAAAGACGGTAAAAAAATGACAGTTACAATCTATTATAATTCCAATAATGCGCAGGAACGTACAATCAGTGAATATATGCAAAGTGACATGAAAGTAGCTGGGGTAGATCTTCAAATTGTGGGGGAAGAAAAGCAGGCATTTCTAGACAGACAAAAATCAGGCGATTTTGATTTGCAATATTCTCTATCATGGGGTACGCCTTATGATCCGCAATCTTATCTCTCCTCATGGCGGATACCTGCGCACGGTGATTATCAAGCACAAATTGGGATGGAAAAGAAGGCGTGGTTGGATGATACGATCGGTAAGATTTTAGTTGAGTTTGATAAAGAAAAACGGCAGATGATGTATCAAGAGGTTTTGACGTACATTCATAATGAATGTGTATATTTACCGCTCACGTATTCAAGGACGAAGGCTGTTTATTCACCTGCCTTAAAGGGTGTTGGTTTTAATCCTTCTCAATATGAAATCCCCTTTGAAAAAATGTATTTTGAATAAGGTAAGAGTAAAGTTTACGGTAAATGAAGGGAGATAATGAGGTCGTTTTCTTTGGCCGATGGGGAATTATTGAACTTCCGTCTCTGCTTATGGGAAATTACCCTTTATATGCTTTTAGAGCATATAAAGGGTAATTTTTAATCAAAAGAAATTCTATAGAAATACTTTAAATTAGTCAAACGCTATCTATGTGATACGAGCTGTATCGACTATCTGAGTATGGAATGACAAATAGTTGTTTTTGCTTAGAATAAGTGATGGTAATTTATAATTACAACTTTTTATATCGTCGTTTATTCTTCTATAAAAATAATTTTATTGAATTTAAGAAAATTATAATGTATTATACTAAATAGTAATGTTACTATTTGAGACTCTTTATCATTTAGGTGATAGGAAGGTAATACATTGTAGACGGATTTAAATAGTTGGCCTACAACAATCGAGCTTGCTTTTCTGGTCAGGTTTCGTGTTCTTTAAGTTCACCTTTTAGGGGCGAAGACTGGCAATATAGTGAAAAGAAATGCTTTACATCAGCAGAGGTTGTAGTACTTGTTAAAAATTATAAATTTCAGGAGGTTCGTAATGGGGAAATTGCAGAGATGGCTGTTTATACTGAGTATTTTCTGTTTGAGTGTTTCACTCGTTGGCTGTGGTGAAAATAAAACGCAGCAGATAAAGAAAGAGCTGGTATATGCCAGCACCAAAGATATTCGTGATATTAACCCTCATCTATATGGTGGTGAGATTGCTGCACAAGCGATGGTATTTGAGCCACTGGTCTATGATAGCAAAGATGGAATCAAACCGGGACTTGCAGAAACATGGGAAATATCTGAGGATGGTCTTGTCTATACTTTCCATATACGGCAAGGTGTAAAATTCACAGATGGTGAATCGTTAAATGCAGAGGCGGTAAAGAAAAATTTTGATGTTGTTATTGCAAACAAAGCACGTCATGCCTGGCTGGATATGATCAATCAAATCGATCACGGTGAAGTAGTGGATGAATATACCTATAAACTGGTATTAAAAAATCCTTATTATCCGACTTTGCAGGAGCTGGCTTTATCTCGTCCGTTTAGAATTATTTCACCGAAATGCTTTAAAGAGGGAGAAACAAAAAATGGCGTTACCGGTTATGCGGGCACTGGTCCATACATATTAACCGAGCATAAAGAAAAGCAATACGCGATTTTCACGGCAAATCAATCCTATTGGGGAGAAAAACCAAAAATTGAAACGATCAAATGGCGGGTAATGCCGGATCACCAAACGATTTTATTGGCACTGAAAAAAGGTGAAATTGATTTACTGTTTGGTGCAGATGGAGATATGATTGATCTGGATTCTTTTGCCGCGTTGAAAAAAGAAGGTAAATATGAAGCCGCTATGAGTGAACCGATTGCTTCACGGGCAATTTTAATCAATGCCCATCAGCCGATTACTTCTGACCGCAATGTTAGAGAAGCTTTTCAATATATCGTGAATAAAGAGGCAATTGCCGATGGTATATTAAATGGAACTGAAACAGTTGCAAATACGTTGTTATCCTCAACAGTTCCTTATTGCAACGTGCCACTTGAAAAAAGAGTGTATGATTTAGAAAAAGCAAAACGAATTTTGGATCGCATTGGCTGGAAAGTAGGAGAAGATGGATACCGCTATAAAGACGGTAAAAAAATGACAGTTACGATTTATTACAATTCCAATAATGCGCAAGAACAGACGATTAGTGAATATCTGCAAAGTGATATGAAAGCAGCTGGGGTAGATCTTCAAATTGTGGGGGAAGAAAAGCAGGCGTTTTTAGATAGACAGAAAGCAGGCGATTTTGATCTGCAATATTCGTTATCATGGGGGGCACCATATGATCCGCAGTCCTATCTTTCTTCATGGCGGATTCCTGCGCATGGTGATTATCAGGCGCAGAAAGGCATAGAAAAGAAGCCATGGCTGGATGATAAGATCGGTAAGGTCCTAGCCGAGGGGGATAAAGAAAAACGGCAGATGATGTATCAAGAGATTTTGACCTATATTCATGAGGAATGTGTGTATTTACCGCTTACGTATTCGAGAACGAAAGCTGTTTATTCACCTGGCTTAAAAGGTGTAGGATTTAATCTTTCGCAATATGAAATTCCATTTGAAAAAATGTATTTTGAATAAAGTAAGAAATAGTTCTAACGATAGAAGAAGGGGGAAATATGCGAAATTATATTCTTTGGCGGCTAGTTGGTGTGATACCTATTTTAATGGGTATTTCGTTTCTGGCATTTGTGTTGATTACACTTAGCCCAAGTGATCCTGCTGAAGTGGCGCTGCGGGTAAATGAAATTGTGCCTACCCCGGAAGCAATCGCTAAAACACGTGAACAATTGGGGCTTGATAAACCTTTCTTTACACGCTACATTGACTGGCTGGCTGCTTCCGTTCAAGGAGATTTTGGCAATAGTTATGTAAATAATAAACCAGTATTCGATGAGATTATGACCGCTTTGCCAGCAACGCTTTATCTATCCGCGGCTGCTTTGCTCCTTACGGTCATTGTCAGTGTTTCGAGCGGTGTATTTTGTGCAGTTTATGAAGGGCGTATGGGGGATAAACTTGTACGTATATTGATTTTTTTAGGGACCGCTACACCGAGTTTTTGGGTAGCCCTTTTATTTATCTGGTTTTTTTCAGTAAAGCTTGACTTATTTCCTACCAGTGGGATGCAGGGGGTTCGATCTGTAATATTGCCGGCACTCACATTATCACTGACCTATATCTCTACTTATACGCGTCTGATTCGCAACAATATGATTGCAAACAAACAAGAAAACTATGTAATGTATTTAAAAGTACGCGGTCTGAAAAAAATTACGATTTATCGGCATATTCTAAAAAATTCGCTGCAAGCTTCTTTGACGGCATTTGGGATGTCAATTCCCAAACTAATTGCCGGAACAGTCATTGTAGAAAATATCTTTGCTTGGCCTGGTATTGGGCGCCTATGTGTTGATGCAATTTTCAATCGCGATTTTCCGATTATCCAAGCTTATGTTATTATGATGGCAGTGTTATTTGTAGGTTGTAATCTTATGGTGGATATTTTTAGTGCTATGCTTGATCCGAGGATAAGGCGGGAGGAATAATATGAGGTTTTGGCAAAAAATAAAACAAGATAAAATTGCAATCTTATCCTTGGGTGTTATTACGATCGTCTTATTGATTGGAATCTTTGCACCCGTAGTTGCTTTACATAGTCCGATCGAAACAAATATTAAGATGAAATTTGCCGATGCAAGCTTAACCTATCCTTTTGGGACAGATCAACTTGGCAGATGTATTTTTTCAAGACTTGTTTATGGTATACAGACAACCGTTTTACTGGCACTCGTTACCATGGCGGTGACGATAGGAATTGGAACGGTATTAGGATTAGTTGCCGGGTATGCAAGAGGTAAAATTGATGAATGCGTTATGCGAATTTGTGATGTATTGCTTTCCTTTCCTAGTGAAGTGATGATTTTTGCAATTGTGGGGATGCTAGGCCCAGGTCTTAGCCATGTTATGATAGCAAATATTGCCTCGAAGTGGGCTTGGTATACGAGAATGATTCGTTCACTCGTGCTGCAATATAGAGATAAAAATTATATAAGATTTGCGAGAGCAGCAGGCGGCAGTGATTCTTATATTCTGTACAAACATTTATTTCCGAGTATTATAGGTGATATTGCTGTCCTTGCAACTCTAGATACCGGTTGGGTCATCTTAAATATTTCTGCGCTCTCTTTTCTCGGGCTGGGTGTACAAGCTCCTACCCCGGAATGGGGCATGATGCTAAAAGAAGCAAAAAATGTAATGACGATGTATCCATCTTTAATGCTCGCGCCGGGGCTTTCCATCTTGATTGTTGTTGCGGCGTTTCAGTTTCTTGGGGATAGTATCCGTGATGCACTCGATCCCAAGCATAACCAACAAAAGGCAGTGATAAAGAATGAGCTTAATAGAAGTTAAAAATCTTCGTATTTATGATATACCAAATCAACAAGTTATCGTAGATGATTTGAATTTCAAGGTGGAAAAAAATAGCTGTCTAGGTATTGTTGGTGAAAGCGGCAGTGGTAAGTCCATCAGTGTAAAAGCTATATTGGGGCTACTAGGTCCGGAGCTGGAAAGCAGAGGTAGTGTAAAATTCAACGGGGTTGAGCTGCTTCACGCCGAAGAAGATCTGCTGCGCAAAATTCGCGGCAGACACTTTTGCATGATTTTGCAGGATGCAATGACCGCATTTGATCCTTTATATACAATTGGTGCGCAGTTTGTAGAAACGCTTTGTGAAACTATAGACTGCACAAAAGCTATTGCAAAAAAAACTGCACTTGCATCACTCCAAAAGATGCGTATACATGATGCTGAAGAAGTGCTAAAAAAATATCCGCATCAATTATCCGGCGGTATGCTGCAAAGATGTATGATTGGGTTAGCAATGGCGTTAAAACCGGAAGTTATTATTGCAGATGAACCGACTACTGCACTTGATTCGATCAACCAACGAGAAATTCTAGAAGAATTTAAACGTTTGCAAGCATTGACTGGAGTGACTTTAATTTTTATTTCACATGATCTAGGAATTATTGAGTATTTAGCAGATGACGTATTGGTAATGTATCAAGGAAACTGTGTAGAATTTGGGACAGCACAACAGGTTTTTAGAAACCCTAAACATGAATACAGCAAATATTTGATGCATACACGGATTGCTTTGACCAAGGCTTTTCATCAATCCATGGTAAAGGAGTAATACTAGATATGTTGGAAGTAGAAAATATATATAAATCTTATAAAAAACAGAAAAATTTTTTTTGTTCCTCTCATAAGCAAAGCGTACTGCAAGATGTTTCTTTTGCTGTAAACAGTGGCGAGTGTGTGGGATTAGTTGGTGAAAGTAGCAGTGGCAAGAGTACGTTGAGTCGATTGATTTTGAATCTTGAGCGACCAGACAGCGGACGAATTTTAATGGAAGGTCAACCAATACAGAAATGGCTAAGGACGCATCGTGGTGCAGTCAGTGTTGTTTTTCAAGACTATACTACATCGGTAAATCCTAGATTTACAGTGGAGCAAATCGTTGCTGAACCGCTAAAGATATTGCATAAACCATTATCAAAAGATTGTATTGTAAACTTATTAGAAACTGTGAATATATCCTCTGGCTTTATGAAACGGTATCCGCATGAATTGAGTGGAGGTCAGTTGCAACGTGTTTGTCTAGCTAGGGCAATTTCGACTACGCCACGTTTTATTGTACTGGATGAGGCACTTAGTTCTTTAGATGTATCCATTCAGGCACAAATGTTGCAACTGCTAAAAAAATTAAAACAGCAGATGGGAATAACTTATTTGTTTATTGCCCATGATTTACAAACGCTGACCAATTTATGTGATAAGGTGCTTTTTCTTTATCAAGGAAAAATTGTCGAAGAAGCCTATAGCCAAAACCTATATAAAGTAAATCATATTTATGCAAAACGATTATTGGAGTCTGTGCTTCCTTTTGGTGAACGGTGGAAATGAAAGTTTGCAGCTCAAGCGGTTATATAAATAAATTGTGGATATTTTAGATGAATAAAAAATATGTTCACATAAAGATCGACTTATCCACAATTTTATACACAAAACCCATGTTCCTGTGGATAATTTTATAAAAATGCTGATAAATCGTTATGAAAAAAACTGTAAAGTGTGTATAAGTTAATAAAATATGAGAATAAATAAAATTGAAGTTTACAGTTTTGTGAATTTCAATAATTTGTAAGAGTGTTTTAAGAAAGATAAAGTAACATAAAATTTGACTTATCCACAATTTTATTAACAAATTTAATAAATGTGTTGATAAGTCTACAGAAAAAAGGTATTTTTGTTGGTAACTAAGAAAAATATGTGAATAAGTTATAACTTTCTTGTGGATAAAAAAATTTAGTTTCATAATGATGAAAGATCTTCGTATAGTAGTTGACAAGTTATAAAAAGAATGTTAGTATAATATCTGTTGATTATGTAAATAGTCCACATAATGACTCTGTAGCTCAGCTGGATAGAGTGTTTGACTACGAATCAAAAGGTCGCAGGTTCGACTCCTGCCAGGGTCACCATAGAGCTTTTAAGAACTTTACGAAATTTTCGTAAAGTTTTTTTGTTGTAAAGAAAACCACTGGCTGTGCCAGTGGTTGGAAAAAAGCTTTAGCGATGAAAAACTCTTTTTGCTAAAATTAGAAGAGGTCTGATCAGCCGCAACTAAAATCAAAAGGAGGGCATTCAAATGAATGACACTAATAATGGATCGGCTACACTAAATTTAGGGTAAAACATATCTACTGAGGATTGGGATTTGCGGATTCAAACCAACTTGCGAATTTGCTCACTATTTTCTGCAGAGTATTCACCATTACGGAGTTTTTGGATTTTGTACTGAATTTTGGTGTAGGCACTACTTTTACAAATTGATATGATAAAAATCATATTGAGCATGGCAGTTTTCCAAAATATCGGTTTTAGTCAATTGATATTTTACCAGAAATTTGCCATGTCTTTTACTATGCAAAAAAATAAATGTTGCAGTTTTGATTTTCATCTAAACTGCAACATTTATTATAGAGCGGTAATTTTATACCACTTGGGTTCGGGTACGTTTTTTTTTAGAAGGCGTCTTCTTTTGTTGAATCTTCTGTTGAGATTCAATAAAAAAATAGGCTATCGATAGTATTGTAATATGATAATGCGACCTTTGAGGGGGCGTTATCTTTGATCGCTGATCGTAGCGCTGCTGTTGCTGCCGGTAAGTCCGGCCAATGGATCATAAGGAGCTCCTGTTTGCGTCCCTACTAATAATGCAATATCAACAGCATTTGCAGGCAGGCCCCAGGAATTGCCCGAAAAAACAAAGATTGCCTGATCGACAACGAAGCCGCGTGTATTATAGGTGACATTACTGACGATATAACCTGTTGAGTTTGGATTTAAATAAGCAGGTTGGCGGAGAAAATAAAAAATATTATCCTGTACGATCAAATCTGTTACATTTCCCTGCGTTACAAAACCGCGATTGACGACCCAGTCTGTTGATGGGCCAGCTTGAGGCGGACCAAAAATAACATTGTTTACAAGCTTATGATCGGTTCCGGCAAGCTGGATAAATTCGGCTGTGTAAGGATTGTCACTTGTGATTGTTAGTCCATCTACGGTAATACCACTTCCCGTGATAAGAAAAGCGATCACGGCAGCCTGTAAGATAACGAGTGTGCTCGGATAGCCTTTTAAGGTTACGCCTGCTTTGTTGACTGTGATTGTTGCGGTTATCGGATAGGTTCCGCCTAAGATATGAACGGTACCTGTCGGAGATACCGCTGTTACCCCTTCTTGTATTGTTCCAAATGGGCTGGCCTGTGTACCGTCTCCGCTGGTGGCGCCTGCCAGGACATATACATCAAATGGGTTAGGTTCGACTGTACCCGTAGCCCCGGTATCGCCGGTAGGTCCAGTAGCCCCGGTATCTCCGGTAGCACCGGTAGGTCCAGTAGGTCCAGTAGCCCCGGTATCTCCGGTAGCACCGCCGCCTGGACCCGTAGTACCGGTAGCACCAGTTTCGCCAATAGCACCAGTTTCGCCAGTGGCACCGGTCACACCTGTGGCTCCTGTAGGTCCAGTATCACCCGTAAGTCCGCCGGCAGGTCCAGTAGCTCCGGTGGCCCCCGGTGCGCCGGTAGCACCTGTATCACCGGTAGGACCAGTTACGCCAGTAGCACCAGTATCGCCAGTCGGGCCAGTTACGCCGGTAGCACCTGTATCACCGGTAGGACCAGTTACGCCAGTAGCACCAGTATCGCCAGTCGGGCCAGTTACGCCGGTAGCACCTGTATCACCGGTAGAACCAGTCACTCCGGTAGCACCTGTGTCACCGGTAGGACCCGTTACTCCGGTAGCGCCTGTGTCACCAGTCGGGCCAGTCACTCCGGTAGCACCTGTATCACCGGTAGGACCCGTTACTCCGGTAGCGCCTGTGTCGCCAGTGGGACCAGTTACTCCGGTAGCGCCTGTGTCGCCAGTCGGGCCAGTTACGCCCGTAGCGCCTGTGTCACCGGTAGGACCAGTTACGCCGGTAGCACCCGTTGCGCCGGTGGCGCCCGTAGCACCTGTAGGTCCAGCTGGAGTGGTATCCTCTATTGTAACAATTGCAGATCCTTGAGTTACTGTAATATCAAGCGTAGAAGACTGGAATATCAAGTTTTCTCCCAATCCGACTGAAGCCGATCCTTCAGTACCTAATACGTTAAAGAGAGTTGTGCCAGCTGCAGCGACGGGGCCGGTAGGACCAGTATCGCCAGTAGGACCAGTAGGCCCGGTTACACCAGTTGCGCCCGTAGCACCGATATCCCCGGTAGGACCGGTAGGACCGGTAGGGCCGGTTACGCCCGTAGCACCGATATCCCCGGTAGGACCAGTAGGACCGGTAGGGCCGGTTACGCCCGTAGCACCGATATCACCGGTAGGCCCAGTAGGACCGGTAGGGCCAGTTACACCAGTAGCACCGATATCACCGGTAGGCCCAGTGGGGCCGGTTACGCCCGTAATACCGATATCACCGGTAGGTCCGGTAGGACCGGTTGCGCCCGTAACACCGATATCACCGGTAGGTCCAGTCGGCCCGGTTACGCCCGTAGCACCGATATCACCAGTAGGTCCAGTCGGTCCGGTAGGACCCGTAGAGCCTACAGTTGCTCCGGTAGGGCCAGTAGGACCGGTCGCGCCAGTTATACCGGTAATTCCAATAGGATAAGGTTGTGGAAATATATGATTTTTAGAACATCCGCAGCCATGATACCCATCGCAACTATTATATCCATTATAGCCACATCCGTCATATTCATCGCATCCATTGTATCCATGGCGTTTTTCATTTTCATTTGACATGGAATTCTAACCACCTTTAAAACAATCTTGTCATATCATCATATGAATATAACGGCAGCAATGTGAGATTTTCTGATGGTTCTAAATAAAATCTTATTCATACTGAGGTTGCTTGAATAATATTTTATTTAAGAAATTGTAATTTTTAACATGGATTATCGATTTATTACATTGAAAAGTTAGAATTAAATGACTCAATTGGTTGGTTATATTGGAGAGCGAATACCATATCTCGATTGAAACATGCAGTGACAATGAAAAAATGACTATTCAGGTGATTTATCAGTCACTCATGCTGTGAAAGAGGTTTAATTTCATTCAATTGCTACTTGATATAACAATGATTTTACGGAGGGCTGTAATACGATAGTTAAAAACCTGAAACGAATTTATTATAGTTATAGAAATTTTGATAGTTTCAAGCTTCGTATTCTATTTTTGTTCAACAATCCAGACGGAAAATTGGTTTGTAAACATAGGATTCCTACAGATATTTGCATATGAAAAGGCCGAATGAATTTTTCCATTCAAACTATACCACAACATGTTCCAAAGATTACTGTTTTGTAGTGTGCTTACGAATCTTCAGCACTTATATTTTTGTTTCTTTAACCCATGCCAATTTGTTGGATGACCAGAACAGCACCGGCTCCCTCGCTTAGATTTAAAGTTGTTGGTTCACCCAAAAGAGCCAGAGAGATAGTTGTATTTGCGGATAGTGTAGTGAAAAATTCCATTGAGGTTCCACTAATGTCACTGCCAACGTCGACGATGGATGGGGTATAAGCTGTGTCGTTAATAAGAATTTCGCTTGCAAAGCTATCAGGGGTAACGATATTAACATAATATGCGATACGATATAAACCAGCTTCATTGATTGTAAATATGGTATTTGAAGCATCAACTGTAATTTGTGAAGATACTGTTTGATCATTTGGTAGTGGGACAAGTGTAGGTGTGAGCAAATTAATGACAACACTATCGCCGATATTGTTTTCTGCAAATCCAATAACAGGAGTGGTAATTGTCCCAGTCACCCCAGTAGCACCTGTGTCACCAGTCGGGCCAGTCACTCCAGTAGCACCTGTGTCACCAGTCGGGCCAGTCACTCCGGTAGCACCTGTATCACCGGTAGGCCCAGTCACTCCGGTAGCACCTGTATCACCGGTAGGGCCAGTGACTCCGGTAGCACCTGTGTCACCAGTCGGGCCAGTCACTCCGGTAGCACCTGTATCACCGGTAGGGCCAGTCACTCCGGTAGCACCTGTGTCACCAGTCGGGCCAGTCACTCCGGTAGCACCTGTATCACCGGTAGGGCCAGTCACTCCGGTAGCACCTGTATCACCGGTAGGGCCAGTCACTCCGGTAGCACCTGTGTCACCAGTCGGGCCAGTCACTCCGGTAGCACCTGTGTCACCAGTCGGGCCAGTCACTCCAGTAGCACCTGTATCACCGGTAGGACCAGTTACTCCGGTAGCGCCTGTGTCGCCAGTCGGGCCAGTTACCCCGGTAGCACCTGTGTCGCCAGTCGGGCCAGTTACCCCAGTAGCGCCTGTGTCGCCAGTGGGACCCGTTACTCCGGTAGCGCCTGTGTCGCCAGTGGGACCCGTTACTCCGGTAGCGCCTGTGTCACCGGTAGGACCAGTAGCACCAGTATCGCCGGTAGGACCAGTTACGCCGGTAGCACCCGTTGCGCCGGTGGCGCCCGTAGCACCTGTAGGTCCAGCTGGAGTGGTATCCTCTATTGTAACAATTGCGGATCCTTGAGTTACTGTAATATCAAGCGTAGAAGACTGGAATATCAAGTTTTCTCCCAATCCGACTGAAGCTGATCCTTCAGTACCTAATACGTTAAAGAGAGTTGTGCCAGCAGCAGCGACGGGGCCGGTAGGACCAGTATCGCCAGTAGGACCAGTAGGCCCGGTTACACCAGTTGCGCCCGTAGCACCGATATCACCGGTAGGTCCAGTTACACCGGTAGGGCCAGTTACACCGGTAGGCCCTGTTACGCCAGTAGCACCAATATCACCGGTAGGTCCAGTAGGCCCTGTTACGCCAGTAGCACCAATATCACCGGTAGGTCCAGTAGGCCCTGTTGCGCCAGTAGCACCAATATCACCGGTAGGACCAGTAGGGCCGGTTACGCCAGTAGCACCGATATCACCGGTAGGGCCGGTAGCGCCAGTAGCTCCAGGGTCGCCAGTGGGTCCAGTAGTGCCAGGATCACCGGTAGGACCAGTCGGACCAGTCGGACCAGTAGAGCCTACAGTTGCTCCAGTAGGGCCAGTAGGACCGGTCGCGCCAGTTACACCGGTAATTCCAATAGGATAAGGCTGAGGAAATATATGATTTTTAGAACATCCACATCCATGATACCCATCGCAGCTATTATATCCACATCCGTCATATTCATCGCAGCTATTGTATCCATGGCGGTTTTCATTTTCATTTGACATAGTAGTTTTAACCACCTTTAAAAAAATTTTTGACATTCCATCATACGTTTATGACAAGCTTGATGTGAAATTTTATGTGCAATTAAAAGATCAAAGTTAATGTTAGTGATGTACGTTGAAAAATACATTAGTGATGAACACTCTCCTGGATGATTGTGAATAATATAATATACAAGTCAGTTGATCACGGGGAGGTTTTCAACCATGAATTCGAGACTGATTGATATTATTGTTGAAAATAATACGGATGCAGTGTTGAAATTTGGCAATGCTGTTGCATTGCATGGAAAAGCACCTTATGTACTTTTAGGTGATGATATTCTGATAGATAGGGGGCAGTGCACAGTTTGTGCAGAGGAAGCTGAAAACTTAGATGATTTTGGTTTACAAGGGGCCTTTTCATTTTTATTTCATGATTATTCAGAACGTGTATTTAATTTTGCTTATCAGTATTCTAGAGAGAATGGAAAGAGTTATGCACGTGTGTCGGGGCCTACTGGCTATACCTATACTACAAGCCTAAATCACTTATCAGCAAATCGTGCAATTTATACAATTACTTTACAGAGGCTTGGACAGTAGATATTTCTAGTCGGGGTATAGTTTTATTGGATAAAAAATGAACATTTGTCTGATTGATAACAAATATTTTTGTAATTTTCAAACAATAAAACAATAATTCAAGTCTGTAGGCGATGAAGTCGAGTGTATTTTCCCAAAAGGCCGGAGATGAAAATAAAAGCTGCTGAGTTTTTTAGCGTGAAACACCCACTTTTGTTTATAAAGCAAATGGTTTCGTCCCGATATAGAGTTTTCTGATGAGATATTTTTGCAACTTATGGTGAATTCGTTTTTATTGAAATATTTATTAGATGAAGTATAATTGAATAAGTTATATTTTTTATTCAGGTTTAGAGGGGGCAATTTAAGTGGGTGACTCAATAACTCGTCGGGAACGTAAAAAGATAAATTCGAAGAAGGCAATTGTTGCTGCTGCTGTGAATTTATTTGGGCAGAAAGGGTTTCAAGAAACAACAGTTGCCGATATTATGAATGAGGCTGATTTAGGAATCGGGACTTTTTACAACTATTTCCAATCTAAAGAAGAGATTTTAAAAAGTTTACTTGCTCAAATTGTGGAAGAAATTAATGAGTTTTATGAAAAGTTATTAAAAGAATCGAAGCCGTCTGATGAAGTATTAACGGAAATGTTTTTACTTACGGCTAAAATTTTAGATCATAATAGATTTGTTTTACCTTTATTTTTAAGTGCAGCACATAAAGGTGCAATGCCTAAAGGGGCGATGCACCCAGCAAATGCTTTAAGTTTTAAGACCATATTTGATATTATTGTAAAAAATGGACAAAAAGACGGCGAGTTTCGTGATGATATACCAGCTGAAGTAATAACGGAAATGTTTCACGCTATTTTCCAAGCAGCTTCTTTTAGTAGTTTAGAAATAGGGTTTATGGCGAATATTCGTTATAAATTGACACTGATATTAGATGGAATTGTTATAAAAAAATAATAGAGAGCATGTTCTTTCCTACAAAATACAGCGGAAATTTTTTGTATAAAATTTTCAAAATGATTTATTGACCAAAAGGGAAAATACTGATAAGATAAAAATAAATGAATGCTATTCACTTATGAGTAGTGTTCTTATTTTAATGTAGATATAATTGAAATATATTATATTTTCTTTTTCGATAAATTTAGTGTATTTTATAAAAGAAATATTTGTAGGTGAGATGAAAAGATGATTAGTGTTACGAAATTATTATTTGCGACAGAATACTTTGGAGATTCTTTACGTTATACAAAGGGAGCAAACACTGCTCGGCATGGTGTAAAAGAAGGGGCAGGTCCTGTAGTTGTTTGGAATTCTACGCGTACTTGTAACTTAACTTGTCGTCATTGTTATATGAATTCTGATGCGCAAAAATATCAGAATGAATTGACGACAGAAGAAGCCAAAAGATTTATTGATGATTTAGCAGAGTTTAATGTACCTGTATTGTTAATTTCGGGTGGAGAGCCTTTAATTAGACCAGACTTTTTTGAGCTTGCAACCTATGCAGCGCAAAAGGGTGTGAGACCTACTCTTTCGACAAATGGAACTTTAATTACGCGTGAAGTTGCGCAAAAAATTAAAGAAATTGGTGTAGGGTATGTAGGGATTTCATTAGATGGTCTGCGGGAAGTGAATGATAAATTCCGTGGCAAGGAAGGTGCTTTTGAAGCTGCAATGCAAGGGATTAAAAACTGCGTTGCGGTTGGCCAACGTGTTGGACTGCGCTTTACGATCAATCATCATAACTTGCAGGAATTAGAAAATATTTTTGATTTTATTGAAGAAGAAAATATTAACCGGGTTTGTTTTTATCATTTAGTGTATTCCGGTCGTGGCAACGCAATGATGGATGAAGATGTGACACCAGAAGAGTCACGTCGGGCAATGGACATTATCATTCGGCGCACTAAGGATTTTGAAGCGCGCGGTTTAAAGAAAGAAATTTTGACGGTAGACAACCATTGCGATGGTGTCTATATGTATATAAAAGCGTTGGCTGAAGGCGATGAGAAATTGGCAGCGCAGATTAAGGAATATATTTCAATGAATGGTGGTAATCGGTCAGGGATTGCCTTTGGTGAAGTCGATCCAATGGGATATGTACATCCGGATCAATTTACACAACATCATACATTTGGCAATGTGCGCGAACGTAAATTTAGTGAGATTTGGCGCGACGAAACGCATGAAATCTTAGCTGGTTTAAAAGATCGTAAACATTTACTAAAAGGACGTTGCAGTAAGTGTCAATATCTTGATAATTGTAATGGGAATTTTAGAACCCGTGCGGAAGCAACGACAGGTGATTTTTGGGAATCGGATCCTGCCTGCTATTTGACGGATAAAGAAATTGGCCTGAAATAGAAGCAGATTAAGGTTTAAATTAGGAGGTGTCCTATTTGAAGCTTCATTTGCTTAGATTGTCGCGAAAAAGATGATGGTGAATTTGATAATTTGGGGAGAGACGAGCTATGATTATTTCTTGGAATACGACAAATGCATGTAATATGTACTGTGATCATTGTTATAGAGATGCTGGTTGTAAAGCGGATGAAGAATTAAATACGAAAGAAGCAAAAACACTGCTGGAACAAATTGCAAAAGCGGGTTTTAAGATTATGATTTTTAGTGGCGGAGAGCCACTCATGCGTCCGGATATTATCGAGTTAGTAAAACATGCAACCTCTTTAGGACTTCGCTCGGTGTTTGGGACGAATGGGACGCTGATTACGGAAGACATGGCAAAACAGTTGAAGGCTGCCGGTGCCATGGGCATGGGAATTTCTTTGGATTCTCTAGATAAAGATAAACATAATCAGTTTCGGAAGTTTCCAAATGCATGGGAAGGTGCCGTTCAGGGAATGCGCAATTGCCGCAAGGCCGGCTTAGCTTTTCAGATTCATACAACGGTTATGGATTGGAATTCTCATGAAATTGAATCGATTACTGATTTTGCTGTAGCAGAAGGTGCAGTTGCGCATCATTTCTTTTTCTTAGTACCAACAGGGAGAGCTGCTTCGATTGAAACGGAATCTTTAAGAGCAGAAGCGTATGAAGATACTTTGACACGCATCATGAAGAAACAGCAAGAAGTAGATATTGAATTAAAACCAACCTGTGCACCACAGTTTATGCGGATTGCAAAGCAAATGGGAATGAAATTGCGGTTTGGCCGCGGTTGTTTGGCAGGGACTTCCTATTGTATTATTAGTCCGCGCGGGCAAGTGCAGCCATGTGCGTATTTAAATCTTCCACTTGGTGACGTTCGGGAAACTCCGTTTGATGAAATTTGGAAAAATAACGAGGTACTGAATAATCTTCGGACGTTACAATATAAAGGCGGTTGCGGCAGCTGTGAATATAAGCATGCTTGCGGTGGTTGCCGCGCACGTGCCGCGTATTATCATGAGGGCGATTATATGGCAGAGGAACCATGGTGTTTGTATCATGGACGTAAAGGGTAATTGTATAACCATTATAGTGGCAGGGCAGATCATCTATGCATCATTGTTCATAGATGATCTGCCCTTTTCATGTTATACTAAGAAGGTATCGTTTTATAATTTTTAAATGTAATAACCGTAATTATTTAGAAGGGGAAATGATATGATAAAATTGATCATAACAGATATGGATGGTACATTACTTGATGAAAAGGGCGAATTGCCGGTAGAGTTAGATCAAGTTATGCCAAAGTTAAGAGAAAAAGGAATTCTGTTTGCTGCTGCGAGTGGACGGCAGTATTACAGTTTATTAAATACGTTTGCTGAGTTTGAAAAAGAAATGTTGTTTTTCGCTGAAAATGGTACGTATGTGATTTATAAAGGTAAGGAATTATTTTCTCATACATTGCCTAAAGATACGGTGGTGGAGATTTTAAATATTGCGAAAGCGATACCTGATATACACATTGTATTATCAGGCAAGAAAAAGGCCTATCACACGTCAATAGATCCGCTGTTTGAAAAAGATTTGCATCGTTACTATGTACGTTCTGAGTTGGTAAGTGATTTTTCAACTGTCGAGGACGAATTTCTAAAAATATCGATTTTTGATACCAAGGGTGCTGAGTTTAATAGCAATCGCTTTTTTGCTGGATATCGAGATAAGTTGCAGGTTGCTGTTAGTGCGCCGCATTGGTTGGACGTTATGACGTTAGGTACCAATAAAGGAGTGGCGGTTAAAAAGGTGCAGGAGCATTTTCATTTTAAAGAAAACGAAACGATGGTATTTGGTGATTATTTAAATGATTTAGAAATGATGTCTGCTGCGTACTATAGTTATGCAATGGAAAATGCGCACCCTGACGTAAAACAGAGAGCTCGATTTATAGCGAAATCGAATGCTGAATACGGTGTCATTCGTGCAATTCAAGAAAAAGTGCTGGGGTAAGTTGACGTGAAAGGGCTTGATTTATGTGAAATTTGATTATCATATGCATTTTGAATATGGCAGTTATGATTTAAACTGGGTGAAGGGTTTTTTTGAAAGTGCAAAAAAACGGGGGATTGAAGAAATTGGTATTTCTGAGCATACCCACGGTTTTGTTGAATTTAAAGATTTGTATTATGATGAGTTGATTTTAGATGATGGCGTTGTTGGAACATTTCAACAAAAATGGCTGAAAAAAAATAAATTCAAATATTCTTTAGACGACTATTTTTGTTTTATGAACGAGCTAAAAGAAAAAGGTTATCCTGTTAAAATAGGAATTGAGATTTGCAATTTTCAAAATCAAAAACATGTCAAAGAGATTATTGGAAAATATGATTTTGATTATGTAATTGGGTCAGTGCATTTTCTAAAAGGATGGGGATATGATTTTTCGGATATTAAAACGGAATGGAGTCGTCATACATTAGAAGATATCTATACTTGGTATGCACAAGAGATTGAAAACTTATGCAGCGGCGGTCTTTACGATATACTTGGGCATCCCTTTAATATACGATTGTTTAAAAATATTCCGACATTTGACGTTCGTCCGATTTTGGAACGTGTCGCAAAAGCATTAAAGCAGGCGAATATGGCGATTGATATCAACACAGGTACACTTTATCGTTACCCGATTGCGGAAATTTCTCCGTATCCAGATTTCTTAGAAGTGGCACGTGCTTATGATTTACCAATTATTACATCATCAGATGCACATCAACCGGAAGATTGCGGCCGTTATATTGATAAGGCTGTAGAATATGCAAAGGCCTATGGTTATGACAGTGTGTTAACATTCAGCAATCGTAAGGCGGTTGCTAGAAGATTTGATGAATAGAGAAACTTTTTTCAGTGAGAAGTGATAGAAGATAGAAGCGTTGTTTTACGGGAAGGTTGAGGAAGCATGAAGAGAGGGATACCGATTGCAGGATTCTTTGTTATTTCAAATGGTCGAGCGCATGAGCATGGCGGCAACGCTGGCTTTTATTTTATCGCAGACCAGTATTTTTCGTAGAATTAATTATAGTTATGTTTCAACTGCGGATAAGGTAAAGATTGCAATTATCTTTGGTTTGATCGGCATTACTGGAACTTATGCAGGTATTCCTGTTCATGATGCTTTAGCAAATTCCAGAGTGATTGGTGTTATGGCAGCAGGCTTAATTGGCGGTCCGACTGTTGGTGTTATGGCGGGATTTGTAGCCGGTGGTCATCGATATTTCATGGGTGGATTTACAGCATTTTCATGTTCATTGGCCAATATTTGTGAAGGCTTGCTGGCGGGTTTAATTCGTCGTTATTATCCTTCTAATCCTGTACCGTGGTGGGTTGCCTTACTTAGCGGGATCGTTGGGGAAACGATGCAAATGTGCATTATTCTTTTGACTGCCAAACCTTTTGATATGGCATATGCATTGGTTGAAAATATTGCAGTGCCAATGATTGTCGCTAATTCGATTGGTCTTGCAATTTTCATGCTGATTATCAAAACTACGATGGATGTACAGCTGCGCGCCGGTGCGATGCAGGCACAAAAAGCATTGATGATCGCGGCACAAACGCTGCCGTATTTTAGACGTGGTTTATATAGTGAATCAGCAAAAGCTGCGGCAAGGATTGTTTATGAAAAGGGTGGATATCATGCTGTCGCTGTGACGGATACAGAAAAGGTGCTGGCTTTTATTGGTGTTGAGGCACAACATCATTTATCGGAAAATAAAGGATTCACAAAAGCAACGAATCGAGCGTTGATCAGCGGAGATGTTTATATTGCGAGAACACCGGCGGAAATTGGCTGCAAGTGCCAAAAGTGTTCACTAACAAGTGCGATTATTGTACCATTAAAGTGTGGTAAGCAAGTGATCGGAACATTCAAGCTCTATCATACAAATAGTAATTTATTGAACGAATCCGATGTTGTGTTTGCAAACGGGCTGGCGGATTTGTTTTCGATTCAACTTGAATTGGCTGAAATCGATCGCCAGACAAAACAGGCTGCACATGCCGAGTTAAAAGCTTTGCAGGCCCAGATTAACCCACATTTTTTGTTTAATACGTTGAATACAATTATATCGTTGGTAAGAACTCAACCGGAGCTGGCGAGAGAATTATTGGTAAAGCTTAGTTCAATTTTTCGGTTTACGCTGCGGAAAACGGGCCGAAATATTACTTTGAGTGAAGAAATCACACAGGTGCGGGCTTATCTAGCGATAGAAAAAGCACGGTGTGGAGAAAAACTGACGATTCGAGAAGAGATTGATGTAAACGCAGATATTTATATGATCCCATCTCTTACGATACAGCCAATTATTGAAAATGCGATTGTACACGGATTAAAACGAAAAATTGATGGCGGTACGATCATTCTTCATATCGAAGAATGTGAAGAGGCGATAAAAATAAAAGTGATGGATGATGGCATTGGAATGGATTTGTCAAAGAAAAATCCATTGCAGGAAACATCGGAAGGCCATATTGGACTAAAAAATGTAGATGAACGCTTACATAGCCAATATGGTGTTGCATATGGTGTGACTTTGGAAAGTGTAGTCAATCAGGGGACGACTGTAACGATTAAGATACCGAAAATACCAAATTCTACTGCGGAGGACGATGCTTGTGCTAAAAGTTTTGATTATTGATGATGAGATGCCGGCACGTGATGAACTAAAATATTTATTGTCTTTTGAGCGTGATGTTGAGGTAATTGGAGATGCGGATAATATCGCAGAAGCAGTAGAACTTGCGGTTAAATTGCAGCCGGATGTAATTTTTTTAGATATTAATATGCGAGAAATGAATGGACTAGAGGCATCGGCTATCTTTAGAAGTGTCGTAAAATCGACGATGATTGTCTTTGCTACAGCTTATGATGAATACGCATTGAAAGCATTTGAAATTGGTGCTGTAGATTATATTTTGAAACCTTTTGAACAAGAAAGAATCAGTAAAACAATTATGCGATTGAAAAATTATCAACCGGAAGAATGGAATACAGCGGCCAAGCAAATTGATGTTGCACTTAGTCAAAGTAAGGTTTCTGTACAAAAGCTGCCAGTCGAAAAGTCGGGGAAAATTATTTTGTTAAATTATCATGAGATTGTGTATGCCTATGCACATAATGGAATGGTAACCGTTGTAACGGAGCATGAAGAATTGAATTATAGCGGTACGTTATCTGAATTACAAGGACGCGTAGTAGAAACGACTTTGCTTCGTGTACATAAAAGTTATATCGTAAATCTAGACAAAGTCAAAGAAGTAGTTCCATGGTTTAAAGGAACGTACTGGTTGAAAATGGACAGTAGTAGTAAGGTAGAAATACCAATCAGCAAAAGTCAAATTAAGGAAATAAAGACGATTTTTGGGTTAAAATAATCGTTTCTGATCGTTTATCCATAATTTCTGTTCAATGTCTACTTTCTTCCATTCATAGAGTTTTTATTTCTTAATGGATGAATTTGGGCTAACATGAAATTGCAATTTAATTTCAGAAAATTAAATTAATTTGCAAGGAGGAATTATCATGATGAATGGTCTTTATCTTGTTATTATTTCAGCACTTGTCTTGACGATTTGTTATCGTTATTATGGCGCGTTTATGGCGGCAAAGGTTTTGGCGCTGGATCCAAATCGTCCAACACCAGCGGTTGTGAACGATGATGGTCATGACTACGTACCAACGAACAAATGGGTAACATTTGGTCATCATTTTGCGGCGATTGCCGGCGCAGGTCCGCTTGTAGGTCCAGTACTTGCAGCACAATTCGGTTATCTGCCGGGAACCATCTGGTTGTTAGTTGGTGCTTGTATCGGTGGAGCGGTCCACGATATTATTATTTTATTTGCATCTATGCGCCACAATGGTTTATCCATAGCCGAAATTGCAAAAGCGGAAATCGGTAAATCTACCGGACTCGCGGCTGCAATTGCAGTAATTTTTATTTTGGTTATAACAATGGCAGGGATGGCAATTGCTGTTGCCAATGCTTTGTTTAACAGCCCTTGGGGTGCATTTACGGTAGGGGCAACAATTCCGATCGCATTATTTGTTGGTGTCTACATGCGTTATTTGCGCCCAGGGCATATTGGGGAAGCCTCTTTTATTGGGGTAGTATTAGTTTTGGCGGCCGTATTTGCCGGTCCGTGGATTCAACAGTCTTCATTAGCACCATTTTTCACATTAAGTCGTCTGCAACTTGATATTATTTTACCGATTTATGGGTTTATTGCAGCGGCATTGCCTGTGTGGCTGCTTTTAGCACCACGTGATTATTTAAGTACGTATATGAAAATTGGTACAATTGGAGCTTTAGCTCTGGGGATCATTTTTGTTCAACCAGAAATTCAAATGCCGGCGATTACAGAATTTATTAACGGCGGCGGTCCTGTTATACCAGGTCCAGTTTGGCCATTTGTTTGTATTACAATTGCTTGCGGTGCGATTTCTGGATTCCATTCAATTATTGCTACAGGTACAACACCTAAAATGGTAAGTAATGAACGTGAAATATTACCGATTGGATTTGGAGCAATGCTTGCAGAATCGTTTGTCGGTATCATGGCCTTGATTGCGGCAACCAGTTTATTTCCGGCAGATTATTTTGCGATTAACAGTGCACCTGCTGCGTTTGAAAAATTAGGGATGGCAGTACAAGAATTACCGATGTTATCACAAATGGTCGGTGAAGATGTTGCTGGTCGTCCGGGCGGGGCAGTATCCCTGGCAGTAGGTATGGCACATATCTTCTCAAAGATTCCAGGGCTTGGAGAATTCATGTCGTTCTTGTATCATTTTGCAATTATGTTTGAAGCTTTATTCATCTTGACGATTATTGATGCCGGTACGCGTGTTGGCCGTTATCTGTTACAAGAAATTGGCGGGATGGTATATAAACCTCTAGGTGATGTGCATTGGACACCCGGTATTATCTTTACGAGTGCCTTGATTTCTGGGGCTTGGGGATATTTGGTGTTTGGTGGTTCGATCGCATCCATTTGGCCTCTATTTGGCTTATCCAATCAATTGCTCGCGAGCATGACGCTGGCGATTGGAACAACAGTACTCTTGCGCATGGGAAAAGGAAAATATATATGGACGACGCTGATTCCGTTATGCTTTATGATTGCCACAGCATTGACGGCAGGTTTTTATAACATTTTCCAATTCTATTTACCAAAAGGTCAATTTTTACTAGCAGGTGCAAGTGCAATTATGATGGTTTTAATTGTATTTGTTATCATGAATTCAATTAAGGTGTGGTTTGAGATTACAAAAACAGATAAGACTGCAAAAGTGTCTCTTTAAATTAAAAGTGAAAAGTTTTTTTCATCCTTCGGAACGTCTTTTTCCGGAAAAGGCCGGGGACGAAAACGATAGGGGGACGCATTTTTAATGCGCCCCCTTAGTTTGTTTAGTGTTTAATCGATGGTTTTGGTGGAATTTCAATTTTGGTTTCATAGCGTGCGATTGCGTGCGTAAGCATTGCATCTGAAGAGTAAGATTGCCAAATCGATTGGATGTTGGTGATATATTGATCTTTATTAAATTCTGTCGTGCGTTGTTTTTTGGTGCTTTCAATTAAGGTGTTAAAGAAGTCGTCAGGTAACGTGATCGTACGCATAGCAAGTAAGATATCAAGCCGACTGTCAACGAGGTATAAGCTGATCGTTTTTTCAGCGGGATTTTCTAAGTTTGGCTGTTGGTCTTTTGTATGAAAATGTACAGAATAAGGACAATCTCCCCAGCCGTTGATAATGCCATCTATTTTATATAATAAGAAAATAATATCTTTTTCTACGAAGAGTCCTAACTCAATTTTTCCGGTGCGAAAGGCCTCAATGGCGATTAAATCTACTGTGCTTAATTTTAAGATAAACATTGCGCCGTTGATATCATATTGAAAAATGCCGCCATCTCCCTGCGCTTGGATCGGTAGTGGAAACTTCTCTCCAACTTGAAAATTTGTATATGACATGAAAACCTCCGAATTTTGATATTTGCTAAGTTCATAACTATTTTTATACTATATCATATTTTATGATAAATAAAAAAGATGATAATTTCAGTGAACGGAGAAAGGTGAATATCATTTTTGAGCGAAATAAGGAATTATATCGTAATAAATTTTTTACAAGGAAGTGTATTTATGGCAGAATCGGTATTATTAAATGCATTTGTAAGCGTAGTTGATGTTATTCCTAAGCTTTTAGTTAGTAAAATTGGTATGGTTGTTTGTGATAAAGAAAAGTGGATTGCTTCTAGTGCTATTGAAGAAATAAAAAGGCAAATTGTGATTGGTGATGTGATTAAACCCGGGGCGGCAGTTCATACAGCGATGCAGAAAAATAGGCGTGTCGTTGTTGAGGTTGCAAAGGAAGTGTATGGGATTCCCTATATTGCCGTGAGTATACCAATTGTTGATCATGGTGTAGTTGTAGGGGCCGTTGCAATTCATGAATCTTTAGAAAGAAAACAAGTATTGCAAGAGACTGCAAATCATCTTTCTGATGCTGCAGATGTAATGTCAGAGGCAATGCAATCAATCCTACTGCAGGCAAAGCAGATGACTGCCACAAGTCATAATCTTAGGGAATTAGTAAACACAGCCCACAAAGAAGTAAGTGAAACAGATTCTGTAATTAGTTTTATTAAAAATGTTGCGAGTGAGACAAACTTGTTAGGACTCAATGCGGCAATCGAGGCGGCGCGTGTTGGTGAGCAAGGTCGTGGTTTTGGTGTAGTTGCAACAGAGGTACGAAAGCTGGCTGAGAATAGTGCGACTTCTGCAACAGAGATTACACAAACTTTGACGCAGATCAACGCATCAATTGCGAGAATTAATGAAGAAATTGAGGTTGTCGATTCGGTGAATTTGAAGCAATCAGATACGATTGAAAATATTGCCGGAAAAAGTAAAGAATTGCAAGATATTGCACAAAGATTAGCTGCGATTGCAGCGGAGTTGAATAAAGAAAATGAGTAGAGTCAAAGGGGCAGTAGAACAGATTTTAATAGAATGTATTGATAGATGAAATATTTTTATTTTGCTTAAGTATGGATACCAGTATTATTTACTGGTATTTTTTGTGCTTTTATAGGGGCGCTTTGTAGATATTATTCCTGTTGCGTAAACGATTGGATAATGTTAAAAGAATATGTAATTTATACTGATAGGAATTCTATAAATTTTATGATAAAATAGCCGTAAAATGGTTGAATAATTTAAAACGTATTTCTAGAAATACAGTGGTCGTGGAATGGAAAGAGGATTGTTCATTATGCTACAAAAAAAATTAGCGATTTTCTTTGGCAGCGATCTCCCATTACAGGAAAGATTATATTATGCCGTATCTGGCATTGGGATGATAAGTGCTTTACTAGGTCTGTTGAGTTCTTTTATCGTTGGTCTTTCTTTGGCAGGAATCTTAGCCTCGGCGGCTTGTTTCGTTATGCTGGTTATTATTTTGGTTTATGTTTTGAAAACAAAAAATTTTAAACGAGCATCAATGTTAACGAGTTTGGCTTTTAATCTGTTGATATTTCCAATCAATTTTATTTATTCTGGTGGCATAGACGGTGGAATGCCGCTCTATTTTATTATGGGGATCTTTTTCACTTTTTTATTGATTAGAGGGAAGAAACGACGCTATTTGATTAGTCTATATTTAGTCTTATATACTATGCTCATGACATTTAGCGTGTACAATCCGGCAATCATTGTTCCCTTTGTAAGTGAAAGAGCTCGTTTAATTGATATGATTTTTGCACTTGTCATTGTGTCTGTTTTTACTGGTGTAGTGATCAGTATTGTAGCGTATGAATATTCTATGGATCATCAGAAAGTTGAGCGTTTAAATCGACGGCTTAATCAATTTGCAATAAAGGATTCACTTACGAATTTGTTCAATCGCAGATATTTAATGAGTCAGCTAGAAAAACAAATTGAAAGAGCGAAAAGAGAGAAATGCTGTTTGGCGTTAATTATTTTTGATATTGATTATTTTAAAAATATTAATGATACGTATGGTCATTTGATTGGTGATGAAGTGTTAAAAAATTTCTCCAATCTACTTGCGAATGAAATACGTGGCAATGATATTGTCGGGCGATATGGTGGAGAAGAATTTTTTATTATTTTGGCTGAATCGGACTGTAATGGAGCATTTTATATTGCAGAACGAATAAGGAATAAAGTATATCAAAGTATATTATCTAAGCAAGTAAAAGACCCGATTACGGTTAGTGGAGGAATCGGAACTTATCATTCTCCGATGAGTGTTGAGGAATTAATTGCTGTTGCTGACAAAAATCTCTATAAAGCAAAATATGCTGGCAGAAATAAAATCATTAGCGCCTAGAAAGTTTTGAGTATAGATAATCTAGCTTTGTAGTAGCTTATAAGCGGAGCAGCTCATTGCCATAAATATTTTTTAATGACTTAAGCCTTGTATAGATTGTACAAGGCTATCTTTTTTGCAAAATAAAGCATTTAGAGAAGAACTTTGTTTAATTTGGTAAAATACATGTATTAAATTGGAAGGATATGCTTTGTTTATCGAGAATATAAAGATATATTATGGGAAAATTCGCAATGAAACCATAAAAATTTTATGTATTATTTCAGCTTTTAGGAGATTATATGGAAAATTTACCTTTAGCATTTATTAATTCATTAGGATCTATGGTCATAATTGTTGGCATCTATAGCTATATTTATTTTGTTAATAAAGAGAAATATATGGGTGTCTGTGCAATTAGTTGGTGCATGCTATTATCACGATATGTATTATTTGACTCAGGCATGATCGAATGGAAGAATTCATTGCTATGGACTTTTATATATCAAATGCTAATTATTTGGAGTGTTTTGCTATTTATGTGGGGAACATATGTGTTTTTTAATAAAACATATAATAAAAAGTTAGCATTTTTTTGTGGAATAGGAATAAGTTTTGGGTTAATAATTGTTGACTATTTTGTGTCTAGTTTAGCAATTAAATTGATGATTCCAATTTTTTTAGGCGTTTATGTAGGTTTATCAATCGGATGGACATATATTAAAAATACCAAAATTCAGGGTTTCGGAGCTTTATGTGTGGGCTATGCTTATATAGGATGGAGTATTTTAAATATTACTATGCCTTTTCAAATTAATAATGTTTGGTTTTCATCTTTAGGATATATAATGGGAGGTTTATTTCGTTTAATTATAGCCTTGGGGACGTTAATTGTTTATTTTGAAAAAAATCGTAGAGAGTATATCAAAAAAGAATCAGAGTATCGATTATTAGCAGAAAATGCGATTGATGTGATTTATTCTTATCAACTATTTCCAGAACGAAAATTTAAATATATAAGCCCTTCGGCTTTAAATGTTACAGGATTTACTCCTGAAGAATATTACAATAACAATAGATTGTTATTTGAAATTGTGCATAGTGAAGATGAACCGATGTTGAAAAATTTTTATAATAACTTATCTAATTTAGATGGGGAACCACTAACATTACGTTTAATTACGAAACAAGGTAAACTCATTTGGATTGAGCAGAAAAGTGTACCGGTTTATAATGATGCGGGTGAAATTATTGAAATTCAGGGAATCATTCGTGATATTACGGCGAGAAAAGAGCTTGAAAGTGTTGCTGCGCAATTTGATAGAATGAACATTGTTGGGAATATGGCGGCTACAGTTGCGCATGAAATTAGAAATCCGATGACTACCGTATTAGGCTATATGCAATTATTAGGAAGAAAAGAAAAATATGCAGGTGATCGAGATAAATTTAAATTGATGGTTGATGAACTGCATCGTGCCAATGATATCATTCGTGAATATTTATCACTGTCTAATCAAAAATTAGTAAATCTCAAAAAATCATCACTTAATAGTATTTTGCAAGCAATCTATCCTTTACTTGAGGCAGATGCTAGTACTGTAAAAGTAAAAATAAATCTTGTAATGGCTGAGATTCCTGAGCTATTACTAGATGCAAATGAGATACGGCAGCTGGTACTCAATATGGTACGAAATGGTGTGGAATCTATGCCAAATGGAGGGGAACTGACTTTTGGAACAAGGATGGACAAGGACGGAGTTATTTTGTTTATTAGCGATCAGGGAATGGGTATTCCAGAGGAAGCTTTTGAAAAGCTGGGAACACCTTTCTTCACAACGAAAGACAATGGGACGGGATTAGGGCTTTCAATCTGCTATCAGATCGCAAATCGTCATAATGCAAATATTAAAATAAATTCTAGTGAAAATGGAACTACTTTTAAAATTTGTTTCAAATGCAACTTAGCGTAGAAAATAAGAAAAATATGAATTATTTATAGAAAAATCCTCTTAAAATGTAGAAAAGTGTAATTTTAAGAGGGTTTTTTTTATTTTTCTCTCTTTACAGACAAAATTTTACCTTTTTCGCCAGGAAAATATCGATAGTTACCGTATCCCCTATTTCTAGGGGGTGATAGTTATGAAAGTGTAGATGTAATGGTGAGCTGAAATTTTACACAAATAAACTATGAAAAGGAGCTATCACAATGAATAATCAAAATCTAAAAAAGGTGTTAACGAAAAAAAAAAGTACGGAGGAAAATTTTCAAGTTTGTATAGCTAATACGTTAGAAGAGAAAAAGGCAATATATCAATTTCGTTATGAAGTTTATGTTGAAGAAATGTTAAAGTATAAATTAAAATTGGTTCATCAAGACAAGGAACTTGCAGATGAAATGGATGAATGGGGAGTACTTATTTATGTTAAAAATGGAGAAGAAGTAATTGGTACAGCAAGAATTAATATTGGTAAGATTTCAGATTTCCCCAAAGCGATAGTTGAGCAGCTATCATTAAAAGAATTTCAAGAATATTGTGATAATAATGCTGATTATCAATTTGCAACGGTTACTAAACTAATGGTTGGTTTTAACTATAGAAGTTCTTCTGCACTGTATTTAATGATGAGTAAAGGGTATGAGTTATATATGCAAAAAGGTGTGCAATTTTCTTTTGGAGGTGGAAATTGCCATTTATTGCGGTTGTATGAAAAAATGGGGTATCATCGTTATGGTAAAAATTTTGAGGATTTTGGGTATGGTTTATTAAGTCCAATTGTAATGCTAACAAATGACTTGAACCATTTTCGTACAATACGTTCACCGTTTTTCCGTATAGCTAAAAAAAAAGCGAATGGAAATTCAGCGGAAATCAATTGGTTTCATGAAAAGTTCACAAAAAGATTAGGCATTGTAAATAGTCAACTCATCAAACCGGATGAACTATGGTCAATTCTATGTCAGCGTTTTAATGCTTTACCTATAGAAGTTATCGAAATATTGCGGGATTTATCTGTAGAAGAAGCAAAGATTTTTCTTCATGCGTGCAGTAGTATTGTACAGTGCGCTCCAGGAGAATTAATTACTACACAAGGAGACGTGAGTTATTCACACTACGTCTTATTGTCAGGCAGTTTAAAATCGTTAACTTTTGAAAATCCAATACGAGAATATACTGTTCCTGGACAATATTTTGGTGCAAATGGATTAACAGGGCATAATAAGCATACTGAGGATATTGTGACTACATCACAGGCAGAAATCTTAGTATTAACAGGATTTGCATTCCCTCGATTTAGTAATGCGAATTTAGATATAGCACATAAGATTATAAAAAGGAGTATTGCACTATCACGAAATACCATGATTCGATTTAAATAATTAATTCTACGTGAATCTAAACGCCTCCAACAAAAAATGTTGGAGGCGTTTAAAATTACGCATGTAGATTCATATGAGTAGAATAAATTTCAATCGTTTACTTTTTTAAGTGATAAGGAATTGTTGCCACAACGACGTTTTTCTTTAAGATGAGTAAAGTTCTTAAAATTAAACCTGTTTGGTTATGAAGAAGACGATGCCACCATTTTTTTGTTTGAAATTCGGGAATTAAAACGGTAATGTAATCATTAGGCCCTTTTTCTTGTAATAATGCCTCGATATAATCAATCAGTGGCTGTAGAACAAGCCTGTAAGGAGAGTCTAAAGTGATTAATTCAATACCGGAATTCCAACAATTCCATTTATCGCGAACTCTTTTTCCGCTTTCTTCGTCGGTAGCAACATGAACTGCTAATACGTTATCACCGATGGATTTTGCATATTTTAAAGTCTGGGCGATAACACTCGTAGGGCTGGAGATAGGAACGATTACGATATTTTTACCAGCAGGGATTTTCGTGATAAGAGCGGGATTCATTTGTTCACTTGGTAAGTGAAGCTGCTCTGCCATGTCGGTATAGTGTCCCTTAATTTTTTTAAATACTACAATCATGATTGGAATAAAAATTAATACCAGCCACGCGCCATAGAAAAATTTACTGATACCGATAATGAGTACAACGATACCTGTGACGATTGCGCCAATTGCGTTGATTGTAGCACGCAACCACCAATACCTACCCTTTTCCCTTAACCAATGAACAATCATTCCCGATTGGGCAATGGTAAAGGACATGAATACGCCGATTGCGTATAGTGAGATGAGATGATCAGTATTGCCTTGATAAATAAAAATGAGTATGCCAGCACTGATACTTAAAAAAATAATTCCATTAGAGAAGCTAAGGCGATCACCGCGTGTGCCAAGATAGCGTGGCATGTACCCATCTCGGGCTAGAATGGATAAAAGGAGTGGAAGCCCGTTAAAAGATGTATTTGCAGCCAGATATAATACTAACATTGTTGTAACTTGGATGTAATAATAAAACCAGTTTCGTCCAAAGGTTAGTTCAGCAATCTTAGATAGAGAAGTGGTATCCTCAAGCGGCAAAATATGAAAATGCATAATTAGAAAAGAAATGCCGATAAACATGGAACCCAGTAAGGTAGCCATCCAGTAGTTGGTTATGCTGGCGTTTTTGCTGCCTGGTTCTTCGAACATAGGAACACCATTAGAGATCGCTTCGATACCAGTCATAGAGCTACAGCCATTTGCAAAAGCTCTAAGTAGTAATAAACCGACTGTCCAATCAAACTGGCGTTGCAGCGATTCGGCAGGAATTACTGGTGCCTGCTGTGTAAAAGCTTGATAAGCCCCAGTTGCGATCAACACAAATATACCAAAGATGAAAGCATAGGTTGGATAAACAAATGCCGTAGAAGATTCTCTCAATCCGCGTAAGTTTACTAACATAAGAATAAAAAACAGAATAAATAAGTCAATTGTTACCTCATAGGGCAGTAATTGCGGAAATGCTGAGACAATGGCTACAGTACCAGCTGAGACGCTTACTGCTACCGTCAACGTATAATCGGCGAGTAACGCAGCAGCCGCAGTTAAGGCAGGGATTTCACCGAGATTTTTAATTGCAACGGAATAAGAGCCACCGCCGCCGGGATTGGCTTTGCCAACTTGTACATAAGAAATTGTTACAATTCCCAATAATAGTAAGATTGCTGTAGCGATATAGCTCATATAGCCATAAGCTAAAAGACCAGGGACCGCAAGTATAATCATAATTTGCTCTGGGCCATACGCAACGGACGACAGTGCATCAGAAGAAAAAATAGCGAGTGCTTTCCATTTTGGGAGTTTTTCATGGGAAAGTTCATGGTTAGAAAGTGGTTTGCCGATCAATAATCGGCGTAGTAAACGCATCATAATATAAGACCTCCAAATGAATGATAATATCTCCAGTTTTTTTCAGATTTATCCCAACTTGGCAAATAAAATTTCTGTTTATTTGTGAACAGAAATCAATTGGTTCATGTTGAGCGTATTGAAAGTGAGGTCGGATGCGATACGAGTTCCGGTGGCTCAAATCCGTATTTACTTAAAAAAGAGCACAAAAAAAGACCGATGGGCGGTCTTTTGCCCCTCATTTTGGCCGACGAAGTTAGCTGACGGGTAGGATGACAAGAGAAAACACCCCTTCTATCTAAGATAGAATTAACCCCAAAAAATTGGTTCCTCCGCTTCTTCTTAAAAGAATTAAGCCGTTATTTATATTGTGAATTACATTATACACCTTTACATTTAAAAATAAAGGTGTAATTAATAGCATTAAAGCGTAATAATTAATATTTTAGTTTATATTATGGATCTGTACCTATTTTCCATGCATTTAAGAGGTATTTCGCTGATTATCGATCATTTAAAGGCAAAATAGCTTATTGCACGAAGCAATCGCTTCAAACTGCTAAATACTTAAAAAATACTGACTTATCAAAATCTTTCTATTCAATGATTAGACAGAATGATTTTTAAAATAAGTCAGTATTTTTCATTCTACGAATATTACAATCTTTTCGCCGCTTCTGCTGCGAGCGGGGAACGCTCACATTCTTCGGGCAACATTGTTACTTGGAAGCACAGTTTAGAGCCTATCATTTTTTCACTTGCATAACTTAGGCCGTTGGACTGGCTATCTAATAAAGGGTGGTCAATTTGTGCAGGATCGCCGATTAAAATGATTTTTGTACCGAGCCCAGGCCTCGTCAACACGGCTTTTGCTTGGCGTGGAGTGGAGTTCTGCATTTCATCAAAAATAGTCCAGTAGTTTTGCAGAGAACGTCCCCGCTGATACGCCAATGCCTCCGTTTGGATCATCCGTTTTTCAAACAACATGTTGACGGTATCTTCCGTTTGTGCTAGATCTTTATCTTCTGCTGCAGTGTTTCCGGACATTAAGGTAAATAAGTTATCTTTGATTGCCCGCATATAAGGCTCGATTTTTTCAGATTCAGTTCCTGGCAGAAATCCAATTCCATCATCAAGCATAGTGTTTGGTCGGCAGATTAAAATGTGCTGGTATTGTCTTGGCCGACATTCCATATATTGATGAAGACCCACGGCTAGAGAATAAAAAGTTTTAGCCGTTCCGGAAATGCCTTTTAAAATGACAAGTGGGGCTGTTTGGGCATTCATCATCAGGCACTCTTGCATAAAGATTTGACCAACATTTCTTGGTGTTACACCAAATGGTGTATGATTTTTATATTGTAGATGAACGATTTTTTCGCCGTCAAAGCGTCCTAATGCAGTGTGACGATCATTGTCTGTTGATTTAATCAACAAAAATTGGTTGGTAATAAGGTCGGCCGGGACCAGCAGATCTGTTTGTTCATCGAATGTGAATACCTTGCTTGGATCCATAAACTGCTTGTCAGTTGTATGAAAAGTATTGATGGTATCACTAGAGGTATAAGCGACGGTACGGCCTGTATATTGTTGATCAATACTAGATACTTTGTCATTGCGAAAGTCTTCAGCCTGAATTTTTAAAATCGAAGCTTTTACTCGCATATTGGTATCACGGCTAACCAGAATTGTTTGTTCACCGCATTCTAATAGTCCCTTACAAACTTGGAGAATACGATTATCGGCTTTATCTTTATCCCAATAGATTGGCATCTTGGTGGCGGTATGGTTAGATTCTAAAATCAAAGTTCCGCCGTTTTCATTTAGCGAAACGCCTTCTAATAAATTTCCTTGGGTACGCATGGTGTCAATAATACGACTAATATGACGACTGTTGGCACCACGTTCGGTTGACTCTTTTTTGAATCGATCAAGCTCTTCGATTACGACTTCAGGAATGACCACAGTGTGTTCATTAAATGCATACAGAGCGTTCGGCGAGTGCAGTAAAACATTAGTGTCTAAGACATAATATTTTTTCAACGATAGCCCCCCTTATGATCTTCTCTCTTCTAGTATAAAGTATCTTAATATAGAATCGGTTAGAAATTCATTAATATTATGTTAACATTTTGTCGGTTATCTAAAATTTTAAGTAAGTAATTTTTTATATTCAACAAGTAAGCATGAGCTGTTATAAAATGTTCAGCGTGGTATGGTACTTTATTATATGATTACTTTTCCAAAATGAAGACAATAAAAATAATTTGAAGAAGAAAGAGTGTGTAGCTTTATCATTAGGCAAAATTTATTTCATTACATATGGGTTGCATAAAACTAATTCATGAGACATAAAATACATTTTTTTATCAATTGGAAGCACCCTATTTAGTGCGAGAGCGTGATTTTTGTCACAGAAAAATATTTTTATTTATTATATAATTAGATTATGATAAAAACAGACTCTTTGTGGAATGAAAGGTAAGAGGTGTAGAATGAAATTAGCTATTATTGTACGAGAAGAAACTATGATGCGATGTACTGGGGGCGGATGCTTAAACGCATTTTTTCAAAGAATTGATTCTTTTGCGCGCTATACAGGGCAAGAGGATTTGACTTTAGTTGCTTTTACGCACAATGGCGGCGATATGGAGAAGAAGATTGCAGCACTTATTAAAAAGAAGGTAGATGTTGTACATTTATCCTCTTGTATGCGAGGGATGGATGACAACTATAAAAATTGGGCAGAAAAATTATCCGAGCATTTTGCTGTTGTCGGCTATACACATGGAGAAGAACAGCGTGAGGGGAAAGAGACCGTCATTCTTGAAAAACAACAGTAGGTTCTAGCTTCTTGGGAGTTGGTGAATATACGCCTAGATAAAATATTATAAACATCGTGGTAATTGCTTTATGGATCAATTACCACGATGTATTTGAAAATTATTTTTATCGGTAGATTAGCTGATATGAGGCGTATCTTTGTTTTTAGTTATGTTGTATAGAACTTTTTGTGCAATCGTTGGATGAGTGTGGTGAAATTTAGGAAAAGCTAAGCTGGATAGTACCAGTACTTCTGCATCTGTAACGGCAAAGACGTTTTCAGTATGTTTGGGGTGATTGATTAAACCATTGCCCCCGATTGTTTGCCCCGCTGCAATTGTTTTTTCTGAGTTATACGACGGGTTTGTTCTAGTTAAATGTCCATTGATTAATATGTTTAAGGCATAATTTGTATCACCTTCACAAACAATTTGATCACCAGCATAGCATTTGACGATGATGCTGCAGCTGTGTAGAAATTTCATCGCTTCAATTGTGGACAAACCCTGTAATATAGGGATGCTTTGATTTGGAGCGGCAGATAATTTTTGCTGTAAGTGTTGCCATAAATCTTCTTGGCTGATGAGTTGACTGTTGATGTGTACTGTATTTTCTTTAAATGTCTTATGAAACCATTCTGCTGCTTGTAGGTTTATCACATTTCTTTTTCGTGCTGACCGATAAAAAGGGGAACGAACTGCACGTAAATGGGAAAGATCGTCTACCAATAGTACATAAGGGGCGAGTAAGCCATAGCCTTGGTCAATGAAGTTTCGTCCGTAACGGCGGAAGCCAAATTGTTCGTATAACCGCAATAGGTGAAAATTGCAGACACCAAAACTAAATTGCACTTGATGTGTACAATAGGCTGCATAACTTCTGGCAGAAAGTAAATAAGATACGGCAGAGTTGCGATAGTCGGATGCGACCATAAATTTTGAAGTGTAGGCAAATAGAGAAGGTTCTCGTTGAAATGCTAAAAATTTCTCAAGATCGAGAGCTTTCTGCCAAAAAGACGGAAAATTATGAATGTTTCCGATGTTGATTCTTAATGTGCCGATAATATCTGCTTCTACTTTTGCGTAAATAATAATTGCCCATTCATCCAGTTCGTCAAATAATAATTTGTTTCTATGATCCATATTCGGAAATTGTTTTGACATTTCTTCTGCGTAAATATGGTAGCGAAATTGGTATACTTTTAATTTTTCTTCCGGGGTATCAGCGATTCCTAAAGTGATTGCAGGAAATTCAGTTTTTACGTTTGAAAGATTTATTTTCATCGTTTATTTGCTCCTTTTCGTTTTGTTCTTGGTGAAGTATTTTTTGTAAAACAAAAATCTATGTTTTCACCACGATCACCCCCTTTTCATAGGGGATACGAAAAAAACGGAACAAATCCTTGAATCATGAGAAATTTTTGGCGTACATAAAAATTGGGGTTAATGCATAATGAGTGCATTAACCCCAATTTATTCTGCATGATTTGGTATTTTAAACCGAATAGAAATGTTAGTACCCTGGTCGCTTGATTCTACATCTATCGAAGCATTGTGCCGCTGAATAATTTGATAACAGATCGGCAGGCCCAACCCTGTGCCTGTATTTTTAGTAGTAATAAATGGTGTCCCTAATTTATCTAATATATGAGGCGGAATGCCTTTACCTTGATCAATGATAGATAAAGTTACCGTGTTTTTGTCTTCAAAAGTTTTAATAATGAGTCTCCCGCCAGAAGGCATTGCTTCGATGCTGTTACGAACTAGATTGAGAAGCAATTGGCGGATTTCGTTTTCATCCAACAAGACATCTGATATGTAAGAGAGGTCGAGTTCAACGTAGACTTTTGAAGCTGTCGCATCGGCTTCGATCAGTGGGAATAAAGATTCGATGCAGGTGTTTAGAGAGTTCTTGTGTAAATGCGCGACTTTTTCTTTTGATAGAGCTAGATATTCACGAATAATTGTATTTGCTCGGTCAATTTCATCAATCATTAGATTAAATCTACAGGTGTCCTTTTGATATTCTGGTTTCTTCCCTAAAAATTGCAGATAGCCTCGAATCGTCGTCAATGGATTTCTGATTTCGTGCGCTACTGCTACTGCCATACTGCCTACAATATTCATTCGATCAACAGAAGCTGCGACTTTTTCTAATGCTTTTCGATCGGTAATATCGCGGACAATTCCTTCTAAGGCAATTAAATTGCCTAATTTATCATAAATGGGAACACATTTTTGTTCAATCCATAGAATGCTTTTATCTTTTCGGAGCAAGCGGAGAATTAAAGGTTGATGATAAAGTTTATCACTACTATGAATAAAGTTATAGAATAAGTCCAAATCATCTGGATGGATGAGCTTTAAAATTAACTTTTCATCAGAATAATATTCCCCTGCAGTATAACCAGTGACAGATAGGACCGACGGGCTGAGGTATTCAAGTTTGGTTTTCGGTAATAAACGGTAATAGAAAATAATATCAATTGCATTTTCTAGAAGTTGCCGATAATGCGCTTCCTTATGAATCAAAGTAGTCTTACTTTTTTCTAAAAAGACCATAATAGTACTAATCGTAATAATTAACCGTAGTACACTGGCTGTCATGGCGATGAGTAAAGGAAAAACCTGATAGAAAAACGGTAAAATAATGGTAAGAATACTCCAAAGCAGAAATGCAGTGCCAGCAATTATTCTACCAATACCAAGTGTTTCTTCATGTTTGAAAAAAGCAATTGCAATCCAGCCCAAAACGACTCCGCCAAACCAAGCAGGCGGAATTAGTTTATAAAAACCAGGCAATGGCATTAAAAAAAGTGCAATGCTTAATAAGGAAGATCCGATAGCACCGTAGATCCAACTTTTTTTAAAGGGTTCATCAGTAAAAATGTAAGTTCCCCAAATGAAAGTTAAACTGCTGGCGATAAATAGCAGCTGGTAGATTGAAAAGGAGAGTAGAGAATGATTTAAATTGGGTAATATATTACAAGCGCCAGAGTCAAATAATATATTGCGCAATAAAAATATAGACCAGGCAACGGTCCAAATCCCCATATAACGTTCGTGATACATGAAATATAAATAAATATAAACAAGTATCATTGCGAGTGTGCCCACGGTTGTACCGAATAGTGAAAAATAAATATAGTCCATAAATACTCCTAATCATACAATTAGTGATATATAAATTATACCATATTAATGTAAATTGGTAATTTAAAACGTTTTAACTTGAATTATACAATTATTTTAACTTATTTAAACAAAATAAGAAAGTCCCGATTATAATGGTTATTTATGGAATATAAATAAAGCGAAGAAATATAAAATTGGTACGAATCAAGATTTATCTGAATTCGTACCAATTTTTCATGCATATTAAACAGTTGAAGTTGTGATTAGCAGTTATATTAGGTTCCGCAAAATGTTTGATAAGGTGTATCAGATGGAGAAGGAGGCGCTGCATATTGGTCTTGATTGGCAGAATGTGCATATGGTACAGCAAGAATTTCAAGAAGTTTGTCCATGACGGCGTAATCTTCTTTTTCTACCGCAGCTTCGAGGGCAAGTTCTACTTGATGGTTACGAGGGATTACAGCAGGATTACTTTTACGCATAACTTCTTGTATTGTTGCTTTTGACGCTGATTGTTTACACAATCTTGCCTGCCAGTGTTCATGCCAGGTATGAAATGCTTGATCAGTGGAGATTTTTGTATTTTCTATTTTATCAAACGTTAAGTCGCGGAATGTATTGGTGTAATCGGCATGATTTCTTTGCATAAGATTGAGCAGATCTTGAATGATTGTTTCATCTTGCGCGGTTTCATTTAACATGCCTAGTTTATTTCGCATACCTGTAAGCCAAGCTGTATGATACAAATCGGTAAATGCAGATAAAGTATCTTCTGCAATTTGAATTGCTTTAGACTTAGTTTCGTGTAAAAGCGGTAAGAGCGTTTCAGCAAAGCGTGTAAGATTCCAAAGGGCGATTTGAGGTTGATTTGTATAAGCATAGCGACCATAGCGGTCAATCGAGCTAAATACTGTGGCTGGATCGTAAGTATCCATAAAAGCGCAAGGTCCATAATCTATCGTTTCGCCGCTGATGGTCATATTATCGGTATTCATTACGCCATGAATAAAACCGACGAGCTGCCATTGTGCAATGAGGGATGCTTGTTTTTTTATGACTTCTTCTAGTAAGGCGATATAAGGGGTATCTACATTTTTGCATGTAGGGAAATGCCTTTTTAATGTGTAGTCAGCAAGTGCTTGCAAATCTTTTGGTGAGCCAAAGTTTGCTGCATACTGAAAGGTGCCGACACGGATATGGCTTGCGGCTATACGGGTCAAAATTGCACCCGGCTGTGCGGTTTCTCGATAGATTGATTCTCCAGTTAAAGCGACTGCCAAGCTTCGTGTAGTTGGAATACCGAGTGCATGCATTGCTTCGCTGATGATATATTCGCGCAACATTGGCCCGAGCGCAGCACGACCGTCGCCGCCTCTGGAATATGGTGTTTTCCCTGCACCTTTGAGCTGGATATCAAAGCGTTTGCTTTCTGGAGTTATTTGTTCACCGAGCAGAACTGCACGTCCATCTCCTAGCATTGTAAAATGGCCAAATTGGTGTCCTGCATAAGCTTGGGCTAGTGGTGTGGACTCTTCAACGATTGCGTTACCAGAGAGTATAGCCAAATTATTTTTTTCTTTCAGCAACTCGGGATTTAGGCCAAGCGATTTAGCTAATACTTGATTGAGCATGATAAGTTTTGGCGCTTTTACTGGCGTTGGAGCCAGTGGGGAAAAGAATAATTCTGGCAAATGAGTATAACTATGATCGAAATTCCAGCCAGTTTTATTTGCATTAGGTTGTATTGTCATTTATCGTATACCTCCTTTTCTGTGTTTTGCTATTTTTAGATGCATCAATGATTTTTTAGTGTTTGTCTATGTACGTTTATTATACCTTGTATATGTTCTCGTACAATTGTTTATATTGAATTTTAGTTAAATAAATATTTCCTTCCGTTTTTAAACATAATAGGTTTAGGAGGAGATGTTTTTGTTTGACAGAATGCTGGATTTATTAAGTGGTCTTGGTTTAACAGGTGTGTTTGTCGGCGTTTTTTTAGAATCGATTGGACTACCGTTTCCAGGCAGTGTTTTAGTTGGCTTTGCTGGATTTTTAGCCAAGCAAGGAGAGTTTAGTATCGCTTTTGCCTGGGTGGCATCTTTGCTCGGATATTTATTAGGTTCAATTTCTGCTTTTTTAATTGGGCGGCACATCGGGGAACCTTTTATAGAAAAATGGGGAAAGTACATTCGATTAACGCCGAAGAAAATTGATAAAGCCAAAATTTTATTGCAAAAATCTGCACCTGCATATATCATTGGCGGAAGATTCTTACCCACAATAGGAAATGTCACTCCTTATGTGGCAGGTATCAGTGGTATTTCTGCTGTGAAGTTTGTTATATTTGATATGATCCATGCATTACTATGGCTGACTATTTTTCTGGGGTTTGGTGCGGTGATTGGCAGTGAATGGCAATCAATTGTAAATAGCGCTTGGTTGAAGTGGATTGCAATCGGTGCGGGAATATGGTTTTGCATTTATTTGTTTAGAAAATTATTGGCAAAGCAAAGGAAGGATAAAATATAAGATATTTGGGGGCTGGGATGTTTTGCTAAGAATGCGTTGTTGCAGGAGATTATAATAATGTGTCGAAAAATGTCATAGGAATAAGAAGTGATAATAGAAGCGATAGGAATTAACAAATAGAATGCAGATAGTTTTCAATGTACTCATTTTAAGTGTAACAGAACTTGTTTATCTATTAGGAATATTAATAGGAGTTGGAATTTTATTAGGTTGGATTAAATCTGTTTCAGATGATTGGGCATATAAAGCACTGGGTAAACCAGGAATTTTATTAACTGCATGCATAGGGACGCCAATACATGAATTGGGGCATGCAGTGATGTGTTTGATCTTTGGGCATAAGATCAATGCAATAAAATTTTTTATATTTAATCCCAGAAGTTCGACGTTGGGGTATGTAAATCACAGTTATAATAAGCATAATTTATATCAAGTCATTGGTAACTTTTTTATTAGTTTAGGACCAATTTTTAGTGGGACAGCTGCGATCTTGTTTTCGATGTATATGTTGGAACCGGATATCTTTCATGCATTACAAAGTTATGTCATCACAGCGCCTATAGAGTATAATGTGAATCATTTCGTGGAATGGTCAGTGAACTCAATTATCATCGTATATAGTGGAATCTTCGTAAATGGCAATTTGGAGTCCATGCATTTTTGGCTGTTTCTGTTTTTAACGACGTGTATATCTTCACATATTGCATTAAGCAGAGAAGATATAAAGGGTGCGATTTCAGGATTGTGTGTTACTTTATTTATATTTGTGATCTGCAATATGATTTTGTCTCTTTGGGCGATTGGTACATTGAACTATGTACTTTTTGTTGCTAAATATAATATATATTTATTGTCAGTATTATCTGTGTCTGTCGCATTTTCTCTTATAACAGCCTTCGTCATGGGGCTGCTTTGCGGAATAAGAAGTTTGATTTCCAAATAAAATCGTGCATAAATAAAAAACACCTGTTGATTGTATTAAAATTCAATAGGTGTTTTCTGTGTGTGATTAATTTTTATTTAGTTTGGAGTATTGATTTAGAGAATTTTCCTTTGTGAATATTTCACAGGAACCATCATACCAATTTATACAATCATTACAGCGCCGTTTATAATCATCAGGAGATATATTTAGCAAGGAAGTTCCATACCCCATAGCAGTAATAATATGTTCAAATTCACTGCATGCCTCGGCGATGTTTTCTAGTTGATTTTCTGTATATTTCATCGATAATCATTCACTCCTCTGCTCTTTTTTTTAGTATGTGCGTATTTTGTAAAAGCATAAGCAGACAAAGTAAATATTAGAAACAAATATAAGGTTTATATAATTTTGATGCTAAGTTTAATGTTAGACATAAATAAAGGCTTTTCTTCGAATGATTTTTAATTGACTATATAAATTTTTGCCGGGACAAAGTGTATCGTGATTTAAGTCTTTATGACCCCGAATCGTCGTTTTATTAGGCAAAAATCCGTAAATACGACATAGTTCTGCACATAGGCAGCCTGCGGATTCAAGCTGCTGGGAGGTAGGCGTGGCGATCTCAAAATTGCCGACTAAATTAATTCCGATCGATGTTTTATTATAGTTGTAGGAATGTGCGCCAATTGCATCGCGTGGACGACCTCGTTCGATGGTTCCGTCTTTACGGATCACATAATGATAGCCGATTCCCGCCCAACCGTTTGCAAGGTGCCACTTATGTATTTCTTCAGATGAAACATCAAGATCTGTACCGCCAACGTGATGAATTACAATGAGATTGGTCTTATAGCGATTTTGTAAAGCTTGCGTAAATTTTAAATTCGTTTCTTTAATTATGAAATTTTTACTTGGATTTTCTGATGCCCTTGCAAATACGTTGGGAATTTGATATAAATTTTGTCCTAAATATAGCGAGCCGCAGGCATAAAGCGTTTTACATAAAAAAGTTCTTCGATTCATTTCAATATCCTCAAATTCATAAAATATCAGTTTATAGACAAAGTAGGAGATCGGCAGTGGTAAACTGTGGAATTGGTGAATATCCAGCTTATTCTTTAAACCATAAATATTTACCGTATATATTAAACTTTACCAAAAAAAATTTTGAATACGCTTTGAATTAGAAATTTGTATATAATTTTCTAATTCAAATAGGAGGATCGGTAATTTAAGTTTTTAGAAAGTCATGCATGATATTTTTCGGCACCATACCACCGCCTGTTGCCCAAATAATATGCGTAGCATCGGTCATTTTATCTGTAAGCCGATGATGATTTAAATAGTTTTTTCCGGCAGAAGAGCTACAAAGTTTAACTGGTCCGACAAATCCGGCTGCAGCGGAAGGTTCCAAGTAGATCCCTTCAACATTTGCCAGAGTCTGGAGAAGTTTGTATAAGGGATTGTCTTGAACTGTAAAAACTCCGCTGATATCTTTTTCCAGCGTTTTACCTACAAAGCCGGATGGTTTTCCTACGGCGAGCCCGTCAGCAGCAGTTATGTTATCAATACCAAATTGTTGTGCGGATACTTTATCGTGCTGGCGTGTCATTAGTCCTAACAGCATTGCTGGTGAATGTGTAGGTTCTGCATAAAAGCAGTGTACATTGTCACCAAATATTGTCCTAAGACCGAAGGTGATTCCACCGGGTGCCCCGCCTACCCCACATGGAAGATAGACAAATAATGGATGATCTCCATCGACGGTGATTTTTTTCTCAAGCAACTGATTCTTTAGTCGTTTGGCTGCTACCGCATAGCCTAAAAATAAAGTTGAAGAATTTTCATCATCTACAAAATGGCTGCTTGGGTCTTGCAGTGCTTCTTGCCTGCCTGCGGCTACTGCTGCCCCATAATCTGTATTGTGTTCAATTACAATTGCTCCCTTTTCCCGCAGTAAATCTTTTTTCCATTGTTTCGCATCTGCGGACATATGAACGATAACTTTGAACCCTAAACGCGCACTTATGATACCGATACTAAGTCCTAAATTTCCAGTTGAGCCGACAACAATTGTGTATTTGGAGAATAACTTCTGAAATTTTTCATCCATTAATTTTGTATAATTATCAGAGCGCGAAAGTATATCGTGTTTGAGGGCGATTTCTTCGGCTACTTTTAGTATTTCATATATTCCGCCGCGGGCTTTGACTGATCCGGAAATTGGTAGTTGGTTATCGCATTTTAGAAGGAATGTTCCGGGGAGTATTTGCGCATACAGTTGCGAGAGTTTTTGCTGCATTTGGGGGATGGGGCGTAAGTCGGATTCGATGATGCCATCGCTGTCAGAGGTTTCAGGAAATGCGCTTTTTATGTAGGGTGCAAAGCGGAGAAGGCGTTCTTCCGCATCGTCTATATCGGCTTGCGTAAGTTGGGAACTGATCGTACGATGCTTACAGGGTTCTAACTGTGGATTTACCCAGAAAACTTCCTCGGTGTTTATGATTGGTTCCAAGAGCGGCAATTCCTGTTTCCACTCCGTTAGTGTTTTTCCGGCAATTTTGTTCATGTTTGACTCTCCTTATTTATTACTGCGGTATTGCTTTCTTGGTCTGTAATATATTTGCTAGTATGTCTCGAAACCGCAAATCATTTTTTTGTACTCTTTTCTTTGGCCCTTTCGTGCGCCCGCCGCTGCGCCGCAGTTTTGCTTTCATTTCCCGTTCTTCCAGTAGAAAATCCATGTTGTTTGTGTCATATTGGACTCCGGAAGGATTTAAGCAAACCGCTTTTTTACTAATGACCATAGCTGCAAGACCCCAGTCTTGTGTTATGACGATGTCGTCTGCTTTCGTCATGTTGATAATCTTAAGATCAGCTTCTTGTGCGTTGTTGTCTACGACGATATGGTACTTGTTATCAATATGATGATTGAAATTGGCAACGGTATAAACTTCTATAGTATATTGTTTGCCAAGTGACTTACAGATTTCTAAAACTTGTTTAGGGCAGGCATCCGCATCAATGATTATTTTCATAATTACCTCTACTTTAAATTTAAAAAAGATGTTATAAGGATTCTATGTTCGTAATAGAATTACCTTTTGTTTTTTTATTCATCTCCAAAGTATAAATGCCATGAGTAAGGTAGAGTCCTTAATTGTGGTAATTTTGAGAAAAGCGAGTATTTTTAAGCACGAACGGTTAATCTAAGACCTAAGTGATCATTATGAAATGAAAAATAGGTCTAAAAGAATATAGTTGTAGTATGGAATAAACTGTATAATGATAGAGTGGTTTGCAATCGTTTAGGAAGTTGTAATAGATAGGAAAAAAGTTATTATTTTTTATGTCTGTACGATTTCATAAAATTTATAAATTGTGATGAAAGAAGCGATCAATATGCAAAGAATATATATGAAAAATATAAAATTTGTAGCATTCATTAAGTTATTTATGTTAATGAGTTTATCAGTAGGATTTTTTATAGGAATCATGATGTTTTGTCTAACCGGAATATTGGGAATAGGTCATGCCGCAATTGATGATATTAAATTTTATGGATTTGCTGCAGGCATCATTCATTTATTTACCATTCCTGCCATAGCTATTGTATTTGGTTTGTTTTCAGGAATTTTTGCTTATCTTCCTTTTAGGATTATCATGAAGGTTCTTAGAAGAGTGAAGTTAAAAGGAGAGTTTGGGACAGAAGGCAAATTTATTTTTTGATATAGTAAATCAACAATACGTTAAAAATTTAAAATTAGGAATTGAAATAATTTCTTTCCCCTTTAGTATAAAAAACGCTGCAGATAACGAACAATCGTATCTGCAGCGTTTTTTGTTAGCGTTATAAGGTCCAATTCATATTTTGCTTTTGAATTTCGACCATGTTCTGGTATAAACCATTTTCTTTTACTAGATCCGCTGGAGCTCCTTGTTGGGCCACGTATCCATCGGATAATACTACAATTTTATCTGCATTGGCAACAGTTCTCATATGAAAATATCACGGATAAGGAGGAAGCTTTTCCGTGGTATTTGTTTTTAACTCATTGTTTGAATGAAAACCTATATTATAAAGAATGGTTTATATATTGTTTTTAAACTTCGATATGTGTCGGTATATAAAATTAATTGTAAAAAATAGGTCTAAAAGGGCATAGATTAATTTATTGATAAACTGTATAATAATGGAATAATTTAAATAAATTAAGAAATTTAAGGAGTGTTTTAAATGGGATATACATTATCGGTTAAAGGGAAAGATGGAGACCTTTTCTTAGATGAGGACATTATAAATTCTGCAAATGTTGATATTGCTACGCCTAATAATTCAATGGCTAAGTCGACAAATGTTGTAACCACATTATTTATAACTGGAAAGCTCACTCATGATAGCATCATAGGAATATCTGATAAGGATACGTTAAAGTTGTTTAAATGGTCGTTAGTTACAGCACAGGATACAGATGCTTATCGTGATGTAACAGTCAAAGTTATTTCTGCTGGACGTCAATTTCGAACAATTCATTTCCCTAATGCTTTTATTATTGATTACAGTGAAAGATATTCTTCGAATGCTGGAATGGGCGAGTTTTCTTTGGTAATACGACAAAAAGCAGATAAATTTACTGATGTACAGGCTGATTAAGCAGAATTAGAAAATTAAAAGATTGATTGGTGGGATAACGTGTTTAATTGGGATGATGTAAAGAATGAAGCTAAACGGCAATTTTTTATGGCGGGACATACAAATGATTATTTTACACCAGTAACATTTGCTTTTAGTAGAAACGATGCTGTTTATTATGCACATACTTATGCATATCAACAAAATTCGAAATATCCATATTATAATGGACATGATTGCACAAATTTTGTGTCGCAATGCTGGACGTATGCTGGAATTCCGATAACAGAAGATTGGTTTTATGATGAGGGTGTGTCATCCCCTTCTTGGAGTGGCGTGGATGGATTTGCAAACTATATGGTCAATAGAGGATATGCGCGTATAACATACAGTAGCTTGGAAGCCAACCTTGGAGATGTAATTCAGTTCTATCATCCTGATCTTGGAGGCTGGCATCATTCTGCAATTATAACATCTATTGATGAATATGGTAATTTGTATTATGCTGCACATAGTGATTCTACTTATGATAAACCTTTATCTAATGTATATCCGGAATCAGGGGATGAACTTAGATTTCTTTGTCCTAATAATGCTTATTAAAGGCGTAAAAATTAAAATTTTAGTTTGGAAAATATAGAGTTTATGTTGGAGGCAAGTTATTTTAATGAATATAAAGAAGGCTTCGTTAATCAGTATAGCTATTGCTTTTATTATGGTTCTATGCTTATGGTTAATCCTTATAGAAGATAGTAGACAATTTCTTGCAAGTACCCATCCAGATAAATGCGTGGTTGATTATGGAGAGTATGCAAGATATATTGATATAAATGATATCGTTACAGAGGCTTTTATAACCAATGCCGGATATACTAACGAGCTCTCCCGATATATGACAGAAGATGTTTTTAAACATATGAATTATAAGCAGTATAATGTAAATGCTTCTCAATATACGAAGCCTTTAGATGTTGATTTCAAGATAAAGGAAATTTATCAAACCAAAGATGAAGAAAATCATTTAATTTATGTAGATATGATTTATACAATTGTAATAACAGATTCAAAGGGATTAATGGTGGGCGGTTCGTGGGATACGAAGGTAACCTTTACTGTGAGGTTAGATGAAAAAGGGTGGTATATTATTAAGAAATATGAAAGCCCCTGATTTTTGTTTTAGTATTTCTTATTTCTTTAGAAGTAATAAATTGCAAAAATGTGCTATTTATTATGAAATACTTCGTGAAAAATTTCTAAACTAAGCATATATAAGATAAAAATATTAACTAAGACGCTAAACGTTTATAAGGTCCAATTCATATTTTGCTTTTGAATTTCGACCATGTTCTGGTATAAACCATTTTCTTTTACTAGATCCGCTGGAGCTCCTTGTTGGGCCACGTATCCATCAGATAATACTACAATTTTATCTGCATTGGCAACAGTTCTCATGCGATGGGCAATGATTAAAACAGTTTTGTTTTTTATCAGTGCGGTTAAGGCAGTTTGGATTTTTGTTTCGTTTTCCACATCTAAAGAAGCCGTTACTTCATCAAGTAAAACAATGGGTGCGTTTTTAAGAATGGCTCTGGCAATAGAGATGCGTTGTCGTTCTCCACCGGATAGTGTAGAGCCATTTTCACCGATCACGGTTTGATAACCTAAAGGAAGCTGTGAGACAAATTCATCGCACATGGCAAGTGTTGCTGCAGTTCGTACTTCTTGATCGGTTGCATTTCGTTTACCTAAGCGAATATTTTCCATGATGGTAGTATTGAATAATACGACATCTTGAAAGACAATCGCGTATTGTTTCAGTAATGCTTCGGGATCTATTGTCGTGATATCCTGCCCGCCAAGTGTAATTTTCCCAGCATTTACATCCCAAAATCGTGCCGCCAGTTTGGCAGCAGTGCTTTTTCCTCCTCCGGAAGGACCGACTAGGGCGGTTACTTCGCCTTGTTTTGCAACAAAGGAAATGTCTTTTAATACCGGTTCATTGGTATGATAGGAAAATGAAACATGGTCGAATACGATATCATAGTCAGCGAGTTCCGCATCTTTTTTACCTTGCGGAATGGGATGTGCTTCTAGTTCTTGCATACGCTTGATGGGAATTCTAGCGAGTAAAATTTCAGCAATATTGACGAGTGTTCCTGACAATGGATCATATAACCTTGAAGCTGCAATCAGAAAAATAAAGTAGGTTAACAGGTCGATTTCTTCGCTGATTAATAATGAGCTGCCCAGCAATACAACGGAGACAAGCCCAAGGCGTAGAACGGCTTGCGCACTTGTTACCAAAGTGCTGGTTAGCAATTCAGAATGGATTTGGGTTTGTTCAGCGTAATCGAGTTTTTCATTTAATTCTTGCATATATTGCTCTTTCATCGTGCAAGCTTTTATATTTTGGATAGTTTCAAGGCATTCTTGTATTTTGTCAGCGCAAGCCCGTTTGGCATGATAATGTTTTAATTCAGCTTTGTTTTGCAGATATTTTGGACCAAGAATCATGAGAAAAGCAGCGGGTACGACCCAGAGAGCAGCTATTCCCATCCGCCAATCTACGTAAAGTAATCCGGCAGTGATAACCAGTGTTGACAGAATAGCACCGAATAGTTGGGGAACTGCATGTGAAAAAGCATGTTCAAGTGTTGCACAATCTCCCATGATTGTATTTGTTAAATCGGATAAATTTCTCTTGGCAAAGAAGGCCAACGGCAATTGGCGTAATTTTTCCGCAAGGGAAATTCTCCTTGTTGCACTTTCTTCATAGGTGGAAAGAAATACGCTGGAATACTTTAAAAATTGGCAGATATATAGAACGATGAACGCTAAAATTACAAGCAGTAGATAGTTTAAAAGATTGGGGTCTGTAGTGCTTGTATTTAAAATTGGTTCTAGTAATTCTTTCAGCATCATGAAAAAAAGTCCAACGGGAAGCATCATACTGAGATCGACTAAAGCGCTGTATAGGCTGCCTTTGATTAAATCTTGGGCCCCTTTTTCGCTAAGTGCAAATTTTTGCTGTAGGAATTTAAGCATGTTCTGCCACCTTTCTGACTTTCCATGAGATAGAGGTCTGGTATTCTTGCCACATCTTATGATAGATACCATTTTGTTTTAGCAAACTCTCATGAGAGCCGTGTTCAGCAATTTTCCCTTTTTGCATAACTAAGATGCAGTCTACATTTTTAATTGAGGAAAGACGGTGTGCGATCATCAGTACAGTTTTCCCTTTGGTCAGTTTTTCAAATGCCTTTTGAATTTGGTATTCATTTTCTGGATCCGCAAATGCTGTAGCTTCATCTAAAATTACAATGGGTGCATCTTTTAGAATTGCTCTTGCTAAGGCAATCCGTTGTTGTTCACCGCCAGAGAGGTAGACACCATCTGATTCTACAAGGGAATCTATTCCTTTCGGCAGTTTTTCTAAAATATCATCACACTGTGCTAAGTGGGCGGCATACAGTGCTTCTTCCCGTGTTGCTTCTGGCTTTGCGGCGCGGATATTATCTAGCAGACTAGCCTTGAATAATTTGGTGTTTTGAAATACGAAGGAGATTTTTTTCATTAAAGTGTTTTCTTCAAATTCTCTTATATCAATTCCGCCAAGCTTAATACTGCCTCCATTTATATCCCAAAAGCGTGGAATGAGCGTAGCTAGCGTTGTTTTGCCACTGCCGGAGGCTCCTACCAATGCGTAAGTTTTTCCGTGTGGTAATGTGAAACTCACTTGGTCGAGGGCGGCCTGTGTATGGTTGGGATACGTAAAGGTTACGTTTTCAAAGCAGACGCTGCTGTTTGGAAGGGCATCATCGTATTTCCCCTCTAGCAGTTGTTTACTTTCCAGGATTTCAGAGATGCGAAGGATTGCTGTTTTTGCGGATAAAACGCTTTCACTGGTGTACATAATTTTCTGCATCATAGTACTGCATAAAGGAACGAACAACATATAAAAAATAAGATCTAGTAAAAAGGCTTTATAGTCCGCTGCTGTTAAGATGAATAATAGACCGACCGGAATTAAAAGAAGGGAAGGTGCATGGATGGTAAGAATAAATCCGATCAAAGGTACCCGGCATGATAAGGAGAAGCTTGAAGCAAACTTCCAGTAATCTGTAATGGATGTATGAAAATTTTTAAAGGAATAGACGGTTTGCTGAAAAGTTTTAACAATTGGAATTCCTCTGATATATTCGACGGCGGTTGTATTCATGTCTTCTAGTGCATCCATATATGCATGCATGCGTGTGGCATTTTCACCACCCGTCATTTTATGAAGGAAACTTAAACTTAGAAGAGGGGGAATTAGACAAACCAAACCGAGCCTCCAGTCGAAAATAAAAAAGACACTTACAATTGCAATGGGCATGATGATGGCGCCGGATAGGTCAGGAAGTTGATGTGCAAGAAAAGCATGGGTTAAGCTTGCGTTATCATCAATGATCTTTCGCAGTCTTCCACTGGTATTGGCATTAAAATAGCCCAATGGTAAATTTATAATTTTTTGCATTGCAATTTTGCGCATGTTTTTTTCAACGCGAAATGCTGCCAGATGGGAACATAACAATGCAATAAAATACAAAATGATACTGATAAAGGCAAAACCTATCGCCAACCATCCGAGTTGGACGATTTGGGCGGCCTGCGAGAAATTTGGCAATGCATTTAATATGTCGCGGATGATAAACCATATGCAAATATAAGGAAAGATTGATACGATCGAACTAAGGGCGGACCCGATACAAGAACAAATAAGAAGAATTCGATAGCTTCCTGCGAATTCAAATAATGTGCCAATGAATGATTTTTTTTGCGTAGGCATCTGTACTCCTCCTAAGAAATAATAGATAACTCCTATCGATGTTCATAAAAAATAGAAGTCTGCTGCGTATTGCAACTGACTTCTATTTTAAATAAAAGGATGAGAAACGAATACTCCATCTATATGAATTTAGCTCCATTTGGTCAGTTGGATTGTCGATAAGCGGAGGGAGATGCATGCATAACAGATTTAAAGGCGCTGGAAAATTTGCTGGGATTTTCATAGCCGACATTACCAGCGATTATAGTGATGCTGTCTTGACTCCGCAGTAACATAGAAGCCGCTGTCTGCATACGGTAAGTTCGCAGATACGTATAAATGGGCATTCCGTAAACAGCTTTAAAGCATGCTTTCATTGCAGTAGGAGAGATTGTAAATCGATTCGATAATTCTTCAAGGGTAAAATGTTCTTCTAAATTTTGTGTTAAAAAATGTTTGATTTGTTTTACTTTATTTACTTGATTCTTAGGAAAATAGGGGCGTTTTTCAAATTGTTCAGAAGTATCGATGATGCTGAGAAAAAGCAAAAGTTCAAGAATTTTTAATTTAAAATATCCATATTTGACTTCGTCAGGGATTGTATAAAGCTCTGAGAAGATATGCTCAATAGAATCTTTTGCTCGTATGATAAAACAGGTGTTATTTGCACATAATTTATTCTGTAAATGATATAAATCAATCGAAATATCTGTTAATACGGTGGAAACCATTTTGTCTGCAGTTTCAAGGTCGATTAGAATGGATACGCCATGATAATGTGATAAGGGAAAAGTAGCTTCTGTGACGCAATTATTTTCCAGTGTATTAACGGCGAGATCACCAGCGCCTAAATATGTGTACATCCCATTGACAAATTCACATTCAAAACGACCTTCTCGGCAGTGATTGATTTCTATCATATTTTTTGATGAAAAGTGATGATTTGGACATCTATCGGTATGAAAATCATTATAAGTCAGTTGAATTCCAGGGAAAACGTTATAGCTTGTAATCGTTCCTATCGTTTTAGAAGAGTCCATTGCATAAATTGTACAATCGTCCGACTGCTGTATTATTTTCATATCGTTACTATAAAAGGAATCATATTGTTTTTGTGTCATAAAAACGCCCTCTTAATTGATAATAATAATCATTTAAGATTATCGTACACAATGCAGAGTTCTTTGTAAAGAAAAGAATTTAAAGATATAATATATAATATCTTTAAAATAAACGCGGCCGTTTGATAAAATAATACATAGATTATTACAAATAAAAGGAGTTCTTATGATTACGAAATTTTCGCAAGGTGAAATAAATCAAATCATGGAAATTTGGTTAGATACAAATATTACAGCACATCATTTTATTCCGGAGCAATATTGGCAGGATCATTATAATATTGTGAAAGAGCAATATATGCCGATTGCGGAAACCTTTGTTTATAAGCAAGGGGGAGACAGTCAGGTTGAAGGCTTTATCAGTATAATTGAAAAATCTTTTATTGGTGCATTATTTGTAAAAAAGGAATCACAAGGGAAAGGCATTGGATTAAATTTAATCGAGCATTGTAAAACCTTGTATCCGGCATTAGAATTGGCTGTTTATGTGGAAAATGAAGGTGCAGTTAAGTTTTATAAATATTGCGGATTTGCAATAAAAGTTGAGCAGATGAATGCGGATTCCGGGTTTAGAGAATATATTATGCGCTGGGAGAAGCAATAGAGAGTAATATTATGTAAATCCTAAAAAGTTTTAAATATATAAAGCTGAACAACACTGCTTTGCGGAAGAAGCAGTGTTGTTCGTGTTTTTCATTTTATTCATAAAGTATCTATGGAAAATTTTCATACGATGATGTAGTCAGGAACTTTTATCAAGCATATTCATTTGTTTTTCTAAAATGGAAAGCCGATGGGTTAAATTCTCAAGTGTTTGATTCAGTTCGGTTTCTTTCCGGTTTTGTTCTTGTGCTGCTTTTTTTGCAGATTTTCGATTTAATAATTCAGCGATTAAGCCAAGTGAATCTCCGACAATAGCAAGTATGATTGCGATCAAAATCATATTATTAGCGATATTCTCACATTTCATATCAATCCCTCAACCTAAATTATTACTATAATATATTCTGGCATTTAAGATAAGTTACCGACAAAACAGTAGAGAAGTATAAAGTGAAAAAAAATGTGATTATTATGTATCATTCAAAAGAAATTCAAAAGATGATTCGATAATATTTTCAATATAAAGTACATACGATTTGTGAACAATATTTGAAAACAGCAGTACCATAAATTTTGGCGAAAGCAAATGCAAAAATTGAGCTGAATTTATGAATTATTAGATTCAGCTTTTATATAGATTTATGGTAAATAGTGCCTATCTTATGTTAAGATGGGCACTACTTATTTATATTATTCGATAATAAAATGATAAGTGGCTCAATTCGAAAAATAATTTAAAATCTTTCGTTGTTTCGACAAAATTTATGTCGTTTTAGTAATAAAATAAGTAACATGTAAATTTGAAGAAAGAGGGGTATTGTGAATTATTTAAGAGAAAAAATAGAGTGCTTGCGTAAAAAAATGCATATTACTGCACTCGAAAAAGGTGTATCTAATCCAGAAGTCCTAAAGATTAGTCAAGAGTTGGACGAGGTAATTAATGATTTTTATAACGACGGCCGAAATCAAAAGGTCGGATGAAACGAAAAGACCCCTAAAGATTAGAGGTCTTTTCTACTTTATTCTTCAGGGTCTTTTTTGAAAGCATAACTTAAATCACCATTTTCATTTAATGCAATCATTTCCCAATCTAAAAGCTGCATGAGCGGTAAAACTTGTGTGCCTAATTCATATATTAACAATTCATAAGCGACCAGGTAATACTCGTCGCTTAATTTTTGATATTCTTGCAGTTCTTCTTCGCGTTGCTTTTTGAATTTTTCAAGATCAATTAAATTTCCCATAATCCTCCCCCCTATATAATATAATTCGAGGGATTGATATTGCTACTCAATCTGTAATTAATTTTTTATTACGCCCGTACATTAAGTTAAAAAGTACGGGGAAGTTGTCGATCATAAAGTCTTAAAAAGTATACTTTATGATCATATGAAAAATGATTATATTGTAGTCTATGTAGGGATGATGATAAATGGAGCCTGGGCATGTATCTATTTGTCCATGGTTTGCTTACAAGCTGAAAAAGAGACTGTGCAATTTGCATCGCAGCAGTCTCTTTCATACTAAATTTTTGGGAGTGTAAAATAATCTGTGTAAGTATAAAACTTGCACAGATTATTTTAATATTGGATAATAAAAAATATTAAACACGAAAAGGACGAAAAAATGGCTAGAAAAAACTCTGAACAAGAACAGCTTGCCCAAGAAATTATTGCAAAATATCAACCAAAATCTGTCGAAGATATGCAAAATGCCTTAAAAGATATTTTCGGACCGATGTTCCAAGCAATGCTAAAAGGTGAATTAGATCACCATCTTGGTTATTCAAGTAATGATCGTGGTGAAAAAGAATCCTCAAATCGTCGTAATGGGTATTCACAAAAAACTCTTAAAAGTTCTTTGGGTTCTATTCCAATTGATGTTCCGCGTGATCGTCAAGCGACTTTTAAGCCACAAATTATACCCAAACATAGAACCAATGTATCTGATATTGAGCAAAAAGTTTTAGCGATGTATGCGCGTGGACTCAGTCAACGAGATATAGCCGCAACGATTGAAGATATCTATGGTTTTGAAATATCTCATGAACAAATTTCAATCATCACAGATAAAATATTAGAAGAGCTCGATCAATGGCAAAAACGTCCCTTAAATGCATTCTATCCATTTGTTTTTGTCGACTGCATGTATGTGACAATTCGAAAAGATTATGAAGTTAAGAGTTGCGCAGTTTATACGATTCTTGGGTACAACATGGATGGTCATAAAGATATCTTAGGATTATGGATCAATGAAAATGAAAGTAAGCATACCTGGATGCAAATCTTCGATGAGCTCAAGGCTAGAGGAATACAAGATATCGGATTCATCTGTATGGATGGATTGAGCGGATTAGAAGATGGAGCTAAAGCAATATTTAAAGACGTAAATGTACAGAGATGTATCGTGCATTTAATAAGAAATTCTATAAAATATGTTCCAAGTAAGGACTATAAGGGATTTACAGCCCAGTTAAAGAAAGTATATGGAGCTTCAAGTTTAAAAGCGGCAATTGCGGAATTTGAGCGATTTAAAGTGGCGTGGGCAAACTATCCTGGAGCCGTTAGCGTATGGGAACGGAATTTCTCACATATAGAGCAGCTTTTTAATTACGGTAGTGCAGTGCGAAAGATTATGTACACAACAAATGCCATAGAAAGCGTGAATTCAAGTTTCCGAAAAGTGACAAAAAAAGGAGCGTTTCCAAATGAAAACGCCGTATTGAAAGTATTGTATTTACGAGTTACAGAACTTTATAAAAAATGGCATGATCGCCCAGTTCTCAATTGGTCTATGGTTCGAAACCAACTTTCAATTGATACTAGGATTCAGCCGATTTTTCAAAAATATGAACAACACTTTTAATCTTGTTACACAAAATTCTTGACACTCCCAAATTTTTTAGATTTGATCATATTTCATTTGTTCGTTGTCAATTGCCCCAGCTGCTTTTAATTCTTGCTGCAGTGTACGGCGTTGCTCATCAGATAATTTTTTCTGAGATTGCATTGCTGTTGCTGGAGTTTCGTTTGGTTTTTTAGACTTCGAGTTGTTTTGATTCTTACTCATCGTGCAGCTCCTCCTTCTATCAATATGGTTAGTATATCCTAAAGCTTGATTGCAATTCTTTGATCTTTGTTTAATAACCTTTGCCTTTTTATTAAAAAATACTTAACAATATATACAGAATTGCCGATAAATAAAATGAAGGAACAAAAATACAGCAAATGGAATTTCTAAGAGGAGTTAAAATTTATGAGTAGTATCAACAGCATTCAGTCTAGTAGTGCTTGGAGCAATCTTAATGCTGCAAATAGTACAAGTACCGACAATTCTAGTGCCAGTGAGTTAATTGCTAAATTAAAAGAGAGTACCAATGGAACTTCCGGCGGTGGGAGTAGTGAGAAAGATGGAGACAGCAAGACGTCAATTGAACGCTCTGTGGCTAGAGGTGAAGATGGATCTATGATCGTTACCATTACACTCATTACTACATCAGCAGATGGTTCAAAATCTTCAAAAGTTATAAGCAAAACAAAGCTGGGGTCATCTGCTGATAACTTAGGGCAGCAAGCTGGTCAGGGCGCATCACTTTTGAATGCGCAGTCACAAGAGCTTGTCGGAAAAAATGGTGTGACTTCTAGTTATGCTGGTAATCAATATGAGCAAAACAGCTTGTTGGGGGCTTATGTTTCAGGCGTGTCTTCGCTTAAAGAAGAATGTTAATTAAAAAATAAATTTGCATTTACATATAAAAAGTTTTATTTTAAATTGAGGGCTGTCGCATTAAAAATGCGGCAGCCCTTTTATATTTTTCATTTTGCGACATATGATATTCTAGCGATAGATGAATGGGAGGGAGCGTATGACCAACCTATGGTTCTTCAATATAAATAAAACTAGAGTATTTTATGGTGCGGCTATTTTTTTATTATTTGGTGTAATTCTAGGTTCTGTTTGGTTTGATTATATGGATGAACAAGAGCTTGCTAGTATAGATGATCAAAAGAATCGCCCCATAGGGCAAGTGAGTGTTGTTATTCATATTGATCAGCGGATATTGGAGATATACAGTGATGGACAGTTACATAAAAAGTATCGAATTGCAGTAGGAAAAAGTAAAACACCTACGCCGATCGGCGAATGGAATGTTGTATGGAAAGCCTACAATTGGGGAACCGGATTTGGTACGCGGTGGATGGGATTGAATGTTCCTTGGGGGATTTACGGAATACATGGTACGAATAAACCATGGTCAATCGGACAGTTTGCCAGTCATGGCTGTATTCGAATGCGCAACCGTGACGTAGAAGAATTATTTGAGTGGATACCTGTTGGAACTCCAGTACGCATAGAAGGAAGAAAAATTAGAATAAAGAGGGCTTTAAAATATCAAATGAATGGTGCGGATGTCGTAATACTGCAAATAAAATTGAGAGAATTAGGATATCTAGATACGCGTGCCGATGGTATTTTTGGCTTGGCAACGGATGCTGCGATTAAAAGATTTCAAGCAGAACATGAAATGGAAGAGGACGGAATTGTCGATATGCAGATGTTAGAGCTATTAGGACTCTGATATCATTAGGCGGTGCGATGTAGTGTTTAATGATATCATTTATATTAAATATTAAAGGCGACATCGCTTCTATAACGGGATGGAGCTTGTTAATCAAAAAAAGAGCCTTTTGTCCTATTTTTGACCAAAAATGCCAAATAAGTATTGTTTTTCAACGCAATATACATTACACTAATTTCATAAAATAGACCATGGTTACCAGTTGCCATGGCCTGTTTTATGAAATTTTAAATGTGTGGTGAAGAGATGAATATAGGAAGAATGTTGGGAGAAGCGCTGGAATTAAGTCAGGAATTAGATGATTTACATAAATATATCACAGATCGTCAGCTTCCCGTAAAGAAAAGTGATGATTTTTATAAACAATGTATTTTATTGGAAGAGTATGTAGGTGGAAATACGTTCAAGAGCTATCATAATAAAATGAAAAATTCGAATCTTTTATCAGGTTTGATTGCTGCTCCGGTTACCATTGCTATTATAATTTTGATTGCTATGGACAAATTTTCTAAAGATTTTAATGCGATTCAATTCTATATGGATAGTATTGTACTACAAGGCGCATCTGGTATTTTATTCGTAATGGTGATTGCGGTTTCATTATATTTTTATTATGTAAAAAATAAATTACATGGTGAGGTTTATGCAGATTTAAAACAAAAGCTACATATGCTATGATTTTTATTTTTGTTCGCATTTTATGAAAAAGACATATGAAAATTGTTCAGTTGAGGGATAGCTTGAACGCCCTTTAAATAAAAAAGAAAAGTCAGTAACAGTTGAAAGACGTGTTACTGACTTTTTTTATGCAGATATAATTACTGATTTTTTTTATGTAGCCACGCTACGAAACATGATGAAATTTGATATACAAAGACAATGGCTAAAATTAGCGTGGCGAATAATCCGCTCAAATAGATAATTGTGGGATAAGCTCCGATTGTTTTAAGCAGTTCTAGTGTCGGCATAGTTTTACCATCCTTTATCAATGGAATTTATGGGCAGTATCTCGGAACCTTTCTTTAGGTGGATCTTGTCTGTAAATGCTTTTTGAATTTTTTTAACCACATGATCAATAGTAAGAGGAGTGGGATAAAAATAGTGTAAAGTTCGTGAATATAGCTGTTCGTAAATGAGATACCGATAAGACGGTGGAAAATAAAATTGGGTATGGCTGTTAAATTACTGACGATTAGAAAAACTGACATCATGATAATGACGATGTTTCTTTTCAGTTTGAATAAAGTGGTCAGTGCCAATACCGATCCGTAAAAAAAGAGCATAGATTTAAAGAGTCCACCAATAAAAATAACGATTACAGTAATGGCATCAACGTTTGTAATGATGTTTCCTATATTGATCATTTTAGAGACTTCGATGAGTGGGATCGTTGATGCATCTGTTAGGTTAACACCTAATACGGAGATAATAAGGATGCTGGAAATCATTAGCATGGAACCCAGCAAAGAAATAGCGGAGAAGGCATATTTGCGCAGGGCGGAACTCTTGTTTATATAACAGTAATACATGAGAAAAACGACGTCTTCGCCATAAGGAAATGTTGAGAAGGTAGGGTATACTTCTTTTAGAACTGGTTCGATGCCTTTGGCCAAAACAGGCTGTAAATTATTTAAATTGACTTTACCGGAGACAACAATAAGCAAAAACATCAGGAGGAGACCTAGGATAACAGGTGGCATAAGAAGTTCACCCATTCGTCCTAACACTTCAATATTTTTCAGTGTGAGGTATAGTATGACCAATACAAAAGAAATCTGAATTGCTAGAACGGGGGTGGTGTTTAGCATGGTAATAGCCACTAATTCGGAAAATTCGCTGAAATTTAATGTTGCGATCCAAATAAAATATCCTGCAAATGCTAGGGTAACGAAACCACCTAACCAGCGACCTAATAAGATGGTATTAATTTCAGCTAAGTTTTTATCTGGATAACCTTTTTGTAGCTCCGTATGCAGCCAGATGATAGCGAGACCGCAAAGGAATCCGACTAAAACAACGAGCCAGCTGTCCTGCTTGGCACGTATTCCAAAGGCAAATAAGGTTGAACTGCCCAGAGAGTGCATGACGATTAGACAAAATACTTGGTAATTACTGATCTGCTGATCCGATTTCATCGGCGGACCTCCTGTGTGTTTCATTAAGCGTTATTCATCGGTTTTTAGGAAATCATAAGGTCTGGATTTACTTCCGATTTCCGGTTCAGGACCTGGTTTTGGAAGGATTGGTTTTTGCATTAGGCCAAGTCTTCTTATTTTGGTATCAACTTTAACTGTGTATTCTACAGACGGAAATATAGTGGGCCAATCATTTTTTACCTTTTCCCACTCGTCAGGGTAGGCATCATATAATGCTTTGCCAAAACCAAAGATGTCGGAGCCGTATTCTTTTTGCACTTTATCGATTGTTTGGCTGATTTCTTCTTCAATTACGTACTGCTGCTGCTGATTCAGTTCGTTTAAGTAAGGCAATTGGTTAAGATCGAGCCGTTGTTGTTTCTCAATAATATTTCCTTCTTCTTGTACTTCAATGTTAAAAATATATTTGCCGTCTTTGATTTCAGCTCTGATTTGTTTTTCAGCATTTTTTATTTCAATTGCAACAAGTCCGCCTTTAGAGCTGGGAACTTGAATGACACCGCTTTGTACTTTTCCTATTATCCAATTTAGACCTCGAGACTCTTTTCCGTTTAAATAACCTACGAGTTTGTCTTTTTTAAATACAGCAGTACCGAGTAGTTTGATTCCATTCCCTGTGTTGGTTTCAATTACGGATGAAGGGGGTGCTTCTGATAGTTCCATGACGCCCGCAATCGGGTTGATTGTATCACTGCCTAGTGCAGCATTAACATCTAATAAATTAACGGCGGTTGTTTCTGAATTCAGATCATGATCTCTGATGATGGAAGCTAAATAGTTGGCTTGTATTCCTTCTATTCCGTGTAGTTCACTTAATATTCTTCGTGCCGGAACTCCTTTGGAGATAACGAACCAGAGCACCGGACGGATTTCTTCGGAATTTAGCCATACATGTAACACTGGGGTGATGCCTTCGCGGGCAACCTGTTCATCAATAACCAGTACTTTAGTGTGAGAGAAAAAAGGCTGTCTGTCAAATTTTTTGGACATATTTCGGATGGCTTCAAAAAGGGTTGCACCCTGTGCTGTAACCAGTTCATTTGCGTTTTTAGTCATACTACTGCCACCGCTATCCTTTGACAGAGCGGCTGGACGGACAATTTCTGCCGTTAAAATATATTGATCAGATTCCGTGTCTTTTTCTATTGCTGCGGCTACAACAATGCCTAGCTCATTCAATTCCCGACGATTCCAGCAGCCTGTTAGAAGCGTAGTAGATAGTAGCACAACCGTGAGAAGCGTAATGGTTTTTTTAATCAATGTTATCTTCCTTTTTTCCTTGATCAGGGGATGGCATTGAGACAGCTTGTCTTTTGGACTCATTCCAAGTAATTGATTTTGGTCTGGTATGCATCATCCACCATGGAGCGCGCATAAAAGAATCTTTCAATTCAGCGAATGCGGTTGGAGCAAATGGTGATAAATAGGGGGTACCAAAGGATCGTAATGAACACATATGCCCCAATATAAAAATAACGCCAATCGTAATTCCATACAATCCAAAATTTCCGGCGAGTATAAGGAGAAATAAGCGAAAGAGGACAGCTGAATCTAGGAGTGGGGTAATGATAAAACTCGTGATGCTTGTGATGCCGGTGATAATGACCATAGGGGCACTGATAATACCGGCTTGAACAGCCGCTTGCCCTAAAACTAATGCACCTACAATGCTGACCGCTTGTCCGACGAGCCGCGGCATTCTCACACCGGCCTCTCGCAAAATTTCAAAGATAAATCCCATGAGCAAGGTTTCTAAAAAAGCTGGAAAGGGGATTCCTTCTCTTGTTGCCGCTGCTGTGATCAGAAGGACGGTTGGAACCAGTTCTTGATGAAAGGTTTCTAAAGCCACATATAAAGCCGGAGCTAATACGGTAATGATGAGGGAAGAATATCGCAATAGGCGTACGATTGTAACAAAGTAAGGGCGTGAGTAATAATCTTCGGCAGATTGAAGTGCTTCGATAAATAGATAGGGTATTGTAAGTACAAATGGTGTACCATCGCAAAAGATTGCGATTCTTCCTTCTAAAAGTTTAGCTGCGACGACGTCTGCTTTTTCTGTATTGCCAATCGTAGACATCGGTGAAAGTGGATTATCTTCAATAAACTGCTCAATATAACCGGATTCTAAGATGGAATCTACATCTACTCTGCTGAGACGTTGATGGACTTCCGCTACAATAGCAGGATTGGCAATTCCGTCGATGTAGGCCAAGCAAATATCGGTGTGAGTTTGTTTGCCAAGTGTTAAAGATTCTAAGACTAGATTGGGACTTTTTATTTTTCGGCGCAGCATAGATGTGTTGACGCGTAGTGTTTCCGTAAATCCTTCACGTGGACCGCGAACGACCAACTCTGTTTCTGGGACAGAGACAGCGCGGTGTTCCCAGCTTTTCAAGCTGATGATGAGAGGTGTTGTATAACCATGAATAAATAGCACTACATCGCCGGATAAAATACCATAAAATACATCATCAAATGATGATGCCTCTTTGATTTCAGATGTACTGATTAAGCTATTTTTAGCAAGTTGCAGAAGGTTATTCTGCGAGGAATCTTCCTTTTCTGAGATTGCTGCCGCATCAACCATTAATGCTTTGACGATATGTTGATCAATTTTATTTTTGTCGGCTAATCCGTCGATGAAACAGATAAAAGCCTTCGTTTTTATGCTGAGTCCGATATCAAATTCTCTAAAGATTGTATCGCTGCTTTTTCCTAGCTTGTTTTTCAAAATCATGATATTGTCTTCTAGTTTTGTACGAATTGCATCGGGTGCAGGGATATATTTGCTTGCTTTGACTGGGCGCTGTCTAGTTAGTCGATGATATAGAAGATGCAGACGTCTGAAATATTTTTCGTAAATATATATCATCTCCTAGTAAGGTAAGAATATTATGTTAAATTTCCCTTATTGTCCATATTTTATTCAACATTTATGCTGCGGGATATAAAATTAAACCGGCTTTTATTTAGCATAAAGAGCGAATTTCTTTGCCTTTCACTATGCGGTAATGTAATATTCTGTTGGAAGTTGTATGATTTTGGCAGGAGTTTTTTTCTTGTATGAGAATATGTAAAATGAATATACCAGTGTGTAGACAAATTATGGACAGATAGACCGCGGGGCGGCGTCTTATAAGTGGAACGGATTTAGCTATTTTCTAATGTTCGACATAAATGTTTTATTTTGTCTACAGTGAATTCTATTGTTTGGAGGACCGTATGCTTGAAAAAATAAAACAATTGATACGTGAAGAAGATAAGAAAAATCCTCTGTCAGATGAAAAAATAGCGCAGAAGCTGGCGATTCGCCGTGAAAGGGTGATTATGCTTCGAACCGAAGCCGGAATTGTGAATTTTCGTGAGCGACGGCATGCTGCATTGTATAAAGATGCGGCTGTAATTTTGCACAGTGATCCAAAAATTTCTGAGCGCGCGTTCGCGAGCGAACTCAGAAAATGTGGCTATGAAATTTCACGTTATGTCGCAGCGGGAATAAAAAAAGAATTGAATCAAGATGAAACGATCTTAACTACTGTAGCCCCTATAATAGAGAAAAAATCCCTGCCGGAGAATGTCCGGGAAGTACTTTTAAAAGCGCATGAACCGTTTTCCAATATTATTGGCTTTAATGGCGGGCTGCAAGTGCAGGTCAACCAAGCAAAAGCGGCGATCTTATATCCCCCGGATGGTCTTCATACACTAATTACAGGGGCGTCCGGGGTTGGGAAAAGTTATTTGGCGGAAAGCATGTATCATTTTGCCAAGGAAAATCTCTTGATTCCAGATGCTGCTGCATTTGTTGTATTCAACTGTGCAGATTATGCCGACAATCCACAGTTGTTATTAGCGCAGCTGTTTGGATATGCCAAAGGTGCATTCAGTGGTGCTGTGACAAGTAAAGCTGGGCTGGTAGAAAAAGCCGATCGAGGAATTTTATTTCTCGATGAGGTGCATCGCCTGCCAAGTGAAGGACAGGAGATTCTATTTTCAATTTTGGATAAGGGTGAGTTTCGCCGTTTGGGAGAGACGCAGACGACAAAGGTAAGCATACGTATTATCGCAGCGACTACAGAAAATATTGAGTCGGCATTGTTGTTGACGTTTCGACGTCGGATTCCCATGCTGATTGATTTGCCTAATCTCAGTGAACGTCCTTTTGAAGAGCGCTATGCACTGATTCGTAAATTTTTTGTTGCCGAAGCTGTGCAAACGAAGCGTGTGATTAAAGTCGATGAAAAAGTTTTGCGGTTTTTCTTAGTATATCCATGCTTAGGGAACATAGGACAACTGTTAAGTGATATACGCGTTGCTTGTGCAAATGCTTTCTTGCTATCGGTTGCAAAAAATCGCAGAGAGGTTAGTATTTATGCACACAATTTGATGCAGTATGAGGATATTCATTTATTTTCTGCCAAAAAGGAGGCCATGCTGAAAAAGTATATCAGTAAGCCATTGGTCATTGATCCAATTACTTTGGATCGTGCCTGTACATCGGAAAATCAGCCGGAATGGGAGCTGGATACGATTTATGACAGCATTGAGGATGAGGTTTTAGAATTAAAAAGCATTGGGATTGAGGAGGCAAAAATTCAGGAAATTTTGCAACGAAAAATCAAAGAAAAAATCAGTGCTTATGTATTTCCGGAGGAAGATTTAGATCGTACGATGGAAGAACTTAGCTCAGTGGTCGACGATAAAATTGTCCAAACGGTGAAAAAAGCGATGCGGATTGCGAAAGAATATCTTCCGTCACTTGATCGCAGGGTGTATTATTTTCTATCGATTCATTTAAGTATGTTTTATGATCGCATGAAACGGGGGATATATAGGGAGTTTTCTTTGAGTCTGAAAAATATTATGACGCGTTATCAGCGTGAGTATGAGGTTGCTTGTATGCTGGTGCGTGATATCGAGCAAACGCTTTCCGTGAAATTTCCGCCGGAGGAAATTGGCATGATTGCTATGTATTTATATACATTTTCACATAGTGACAGCGCGGAAGAAGGGCGGGTCAAGGTTATCGTGCTGAGCCACGGAAAAGTCGCTTCAGCAATGACAGAGGTAGCAAATCGACTGCTCAATATGCATTATGCGATTGGAATTGATATGGATTTTAATGAAGCACCCGCAGCGATGTTTGAAAAAGTTGTACACGTTGTAGAGGAAGTAAACGAAGGCAAAGGCTGTTTGCTGCTCGTCGATATTGGTTCGTTGGTTTCGATTGGAGATCGTATTACTGCGCGCACGGGAATTCCCGTTGCCTGTGTTGATCGGGTCGATACGGCTATGCTTTTGGAGGCGGTGCGGCGCGCGGCTACGACAACGGTTTCTTTGGAGGAAATTGCAGCCGCATTAAAAATCGATAAATTTGGTATGGAAGAAAGTCGCACAGCGGAAAAGAAGGCGCCTGCAGTGCTTTTGATTTGTATTACGGGCGCAGGGACAGCAAAGCGTTTAGAGGAATATGTGCAGGAAAAGCTGGATGCGAAGTATGGCGAGATTAAAATGTTCAAGATTGGTGCCTTGAATTTAGAAGTTCAGCAGTCGGAATTAGCCAAAATCACCGCGCAATATAAGATTGTTGTGATGATAGGAAACATAAAGCTGCAAAGTTTGGCGGCTCCGTTTATTTCATCACAGGAGATTTTTTCAGGCTGTGGCATAGAGCGGCTGCAGAACTTACTTGAGGCAGAGGTGCAAAAAGAGGTAACGCTTGCTGATGTTTTGGCTGAGCAGACGATCATCTGTCAGCTTAATTTGACGGATAAAACACAAATCATGGATCAGCTTTCTGGCCTTCTCTATGAGCAAGGGGCAGTAGATGCGTCATTTTTGTTAAGTGCATATAAGCGGGAAAGTACCGGCGCTACCTATTTAAATGGTGGAATTGGAATACCGCATGGCAGTGCCGAGCATGTGAAAAAATCGGCGATTGCTGTGGCTAGTTTAGTGCGACCGGTATTGTGGGAAAACAATTTTATGGTTGATTTAGTATTTTTATTGGCTTTAAAAGAAAGTGATCAAAAATATATCAATGCATTATTTCATATTATCTCAGATGAAAAAGCCTTAAGTTCCTTGAAAGAGGCAGATTCCAATAAAAAAATTCTGAATATTTTGTTAAAAAAACAGTTTTAGCCAAGGCGGATGGCATAGTAATTGCAATAAAAGTAAGTGTAGAAAAATTACACTTACTTTTTTGTATAAATGGAGGGATAGCATGCGATGTAGTGTAGGAGAATTTTCAAAGATCACAGCGATCTTACGGGGGTACGATTGTGATCAGGTCGATGCGGTAATTCATGTTTTAGTAAACAGTCCAATATCCGCTGTGGAAATTACACTGAATCGTGAAGATTCAATAGAGATGATTGCACGGATGATTCAAAAATACAGCGGTAAGATTGCAATCGGCGCTGGTACAGTTCTTTCTGAAGAAGATCTAGAGGCTGTTGTAAAAGCAGGCGTAGATTTCGTTCTTTCTCCAAATGTATTTACGAAAGAGATGCTTGCGTTTTGTCATCAACACGAGGTGATCAGTGTGCCGGGGGCTTTTTCACCAACTGAGGTATATCAGAGTCTGCAAGAGGGAGCCGATATTGTAAAGATTTTTCCCGCGCGTACCTTAGGCAGTGGTTATTTTAAAGATCTGCAAGCGCCTTATGGAAAACTTCCGCTTATGGCTGTTGGCGGCATCAACGCCGGAAATATCCGGGAGTATTTTCAAGCCGGTGCATCGTTTGTGGGAATTGCATCAGGCTTATTCAATAAAGAAGATGTATTGAGAAAAAATATGGACGGAATGAAGGCTTCCTTAGAAGCTTTTCAAGCGCAGATAGAAGGTATTTGATATGGAAGAGACGTTAAAATTTGATTCTAATTTGATTTTTAGAATTGATACGGTAGATCAAGAGAAAACAGATGTTTTATCCTTTTTAGCAGATCGATTGGAAGAGAGCGGATATGTAAAAGACAGTTATAAAGAAGGAATTTTAAAACGTGAAAGTGTATATCCGACAGGCTTATTTACGGGGGGGATCAATGTTGCTGTTCCGCATACCGATTCTGTCCATGTAAAGGAAGATGCAGTAACGGTTGGGGTGCTAAGTCAGCCGATTTTATTTAAGGCGATGGAAGATTCGCAAAAAGATGTCGCCGTTTCGATTGTGTTGATGTTGGCATTAAAGGAGCCTCATGGACAAGTTAAGATGCTGCAAAAGATTCTTGCATTGGTTAAGGAACAAGAGACGTTGAAAGAGTTACTAAGGATGCAGGATGAAAATCGTATTTATGAAAGTATTTCAGCTTATTTAAAATAAAAGGGGTGTAGGTAAATGAAAAAAGTATTGGTAGCGTGTGGAAATGGGATTGCAACATCGACCGTTGTGGCAGAAAAGATTCGTGAGGCATGTAGGGAGAACAACATTGAAGTCAGTGTGACGCAATGTAAGCTTTTAGAGGTCGAATCAAAGGCCAATGACTTTGATTTATTAGTAACCTCCGGTATGTTTAGCGGTGGCGAGGTAAAGGTGCCTGTGATTGGTGCGATCTCACTTTTAACCGGTGTTGGCGAAGAGGAAACCATGCAGGAAATAATAGACCAATTAAGATAGAAAGAGAGGGATTGTGATGAATCTTGTCTATGATGCATTTAATGCGCTACTCGGCGCAGGCCCGATTGTTTTATTGCCGATTATTATCACCTTGATCGGACTGCTTTTCCGTGTGAAATTGGTGAAAGCATTTCGCTCAGGGATGATCATTGCGATTGGTTTTGCCGGAATTAAACTTGTCATTGACTTGCTTGCAAGCAATTTAGGACCGGCAGCAAAAGCAATGGTTGAAAATTTTGGGATTCAACTCGATATTTTAGATGTAGGCTGGGGGGCGATTGCCGCTGTTACCTGGTCGTCGCCAATTATTCCATTGTTGATTTTCGGCATTTTGATCACGAATATTGTGTTATTGGTATTTAAGCTTACCAATACGTTAGATGTGGATATCTGGAATTATCATCATATGGCGATTGTTGGTATCATGGCGTATTTTGTTACGGACAATGTGTGGATTGGTTTAGGGGCATCGATTGTGATGGCAACCATATCTTTTAAATTGGCAGATTGGACGGCACCTTTGGTAGAAAAATATTTTGGTATTCCCGGCGTTTCCTTGCCGACGATGTCAGCACTGTCGTCGGTCATTGTTGCAGCACCACTCAATGCACTAATCGATAGAATTCCAGGGATAAATAAAATTGATTTTTCTGCCGATGATGCAAAGAAATATCTTGGATTTTTCGGAGAACCGATTTTTATGGGATTAATGCTGGGATGCGGTGTCGGAATTTTAGCGAAGTATCCGGTAACGAAGATATTCGCATTGGGTGTTAATATGGCCGCAGTTATGATTTTAATTCCAAAGATGACGGCGCTGTTTATGGAAGGTTTGATGCCGATTTCTGAAGTAGCGAAGAAGTTGACAAAAGAGAAATTTAAGGGCAGAAAGTTTCTTATTGGACTAGATGCTGCTGTTGTCGTAGGAAATCCTACCGTAATTACAACGTCTCTGATTGTAATTCCTTTGACTATTCTGGTTGCAGCGATTTTGCCGGGTAATCGCGTATTGCCCTTTGCAGATCTGGCTGTTGTACCGTTCCGCGTAGCCTTGGTGGTCGCGATTTGCGGCGGAAATTTGTTTCGCAGCATTTTGATTGGGTTGATTTGTATGAGTGCTGTTTTACTTGCGGGAACAGCAACCTCCCCAGTTCTTACGGAGCTTGCGGCATCGGTGGGGATTAACCTTGCGGCAAGTGGTGGAATTTCCTCTTTTGCAGCAACGAGTTTGACGGTGAGTTATTTGGTATTTACTGCTTTCACGAGTCATTTAATGATCAGCTTACCAATCCTTGTTATGGTGATTGCAGCTGTTTGGGTATACATGGAGAAACGTTCTAAGAAAACAGAAGATACAAGCGCTAATTCTATCAGTGGTTAGAAGCATAGAAATAGGAGGGTGATATAGATGAAAATCAAATCTTTTAAAGTGTATCGTATAAAACCGAGATGGATCTTTATCAAATTAGTAACGGATGAAGGCATTGAAGGCTGGGGCGAGATGATTTCCGGTACAAAAACAGAAACTGTTGTAGCCGGGGCAAATGAAATGGCACAGTTTTTAATCGGCAGAAATCCATTTGATATCGAAACTTTATGGCAGGAACTTTATAAATCTTTTTTTCGCGGCGGTCCGATTAACTCTACGATTGTATCCGGAATCGAAATCGCCCTCTGGGATATTAAAGGAAAGGCACTGGGCGTACCAATTTATGAACTGCTTGGTGGGAAAGCCAGAGAAAATATTAAAGTATATTCGTGGATCGGCGGAGATCGACCGGAAGATGTAGTAAAAGAAGCTTTGGATAGAAAAAATCGCGGGTTTGATGCAGTTAAAATGAATGCCACGGAAGAACTGCATTATATTGATCAATATGATAAGATTCAGGCGGTTGTTGATCGAGTTGCTTCGATTCGTCAAGCGTTGGGAGATGGCTTTGGCATAGGCGTTGATTTTCATGGCAGAGTTCATAAGGCAATGGCAAAAGTATTGGCTAAAGCATTGGAGCCTTATCATTTAATGTTCTTGGAAGAAGTTGTTTTGCCGGAAAATGAAGAAGCATTTAAGGAAATTGCGCACCATGTATCGACCCCATTGGCTACGGGAGAACGTCTCTGCAGTCGATGGGACTATAAAAACATTTTCAGAGAAGGTGTCATCGATGTCATTCAACCGGATGTCGCACTCGCTGGAGGAATTTTAGAAACGAGGAAGATCATTGCGACTGCAGAAGCCTTTGATATGGCAGCAGCGCCACATGCACCATATGGGCCGATCGCACTTGCGGCGACCTTGCAAATAGATGCCTGCTCGCCAAATGTCTTCATTCAGGAACAAAGTTTGGGCATCCATTATAATAAAGGCTTTGATCTTTTAGATTTTGTGAAAAATAAAGAGATTTTCCAATATAAAGACGGCTTTGTCGATCTACCGGTACTACCGGGACTCGGTCTTCAAATTGATGAAGACCTCGTTAAAAAAGTTTCAGCAGAAGGACTCGTCTGGACAAATCCGAAATGGAAGAACTATGATGGGACACATGCTGAGTGGTAATTACGAATCGTAATAAATAAGTAAAGGGGAAAATAAAGGGGGGGTTGCACTAAGCAAATTAGTGTGTCATATCTTTTTCGTTCCCGGGGCCTTTTCCGGAAAAATACGTTCCGAAGGATGAAAGAATACTGACTTACGTTAAAAAATCCGTTTGTCTGAGCGAAGTGAGTTAAGGATTTTAGTAAGTCAGTATTCTTTCAAGTATTTTGGAGGTTTAAGGCCTAGCCTTTTCGTTCTTTTGGGCAATGCCAAAAGGACACTTACGCATTGATGGAGAATGTCAGAGGTTTATAAATAAAATTTTAGTACAAAATTTTATTTGTTTTTAGATTGAGGTCGATATAAATTCGTGGCACTAAAGGTAAGTTTCAGCTATGTCAGTTGACACAGTCAGGTCGTTTGCATATAATAAAGTTAAATAGCAAATAAATAAAAGGTGCTACCGGATTAGACGGTCAGTTCCTAAACAAGCAAACGTATAAGGTTTTGACCTTATAGCCGCCTACTTTTTGCGGAAGTTGGCGGCTATTTTTTTATGGATACTATGTAGCCAGTGGCTACGACAATGAAAACAATTGCCCAAATGATATCCATAAACATCACGCTCCTTTCTGGAACGCGATTGACCGCCTACCGTCTGGTAGCACCAAATATAGTATAGCATCTAGTTGAATTACATATCAAGAAAATGTTTACATTTATGGCTTTATGAATGAAAGAGGATTCAATATAATAATGAAGGAAAAACTCCTGCTAGATTTTGAGCAGGAGTTTTATATTTATATGAGAATATGTAGAAATAATAGAGAAAATGACACCCTTTTTTGAAAGGCAAATTGCCTTGATTTTATATACTACTATTTGGTTAAAGGAGATAGCAGTCATGAGAAAATACGATACAGTTTTATTCGATTTAGATGGAACACTACTCAATACATTGGAAGATCTTACGGACAGTGTGAATTTTGCATTAAGTTTATATGGTTTTCCTAATAAAAAAATGATGGAAATTCGGAGTTATTTAGGTAATGGAATTGCTCGTCTGATCGCACTTTCTATACCAGAGGGTCTTAGAAATCCTCACTATGAGGATTGTCTTAGCGAGTTTCGCCTGCATTATGCAAAAAATGTCCAAAATAAAACAGCGCCTTATGAAGGTATTCGGGAAGTTCTGGAATATTTAGTCAAAGAAAATTACAAAATAGCTGTTGTATCCAATAAATTTGATCAAGCAGTCAAAGAGCTTGCACAGGTGCATTTTACACAGTACATTCAGACTGCAATTGGGGAATCTGAGGATGTACCGAGAAAACCAGCACCTGATATGGTGTTTAAGGCATTAGAATCATTAGATGCTGAAGCTCGCCGCTCCGTATATATTGGGGATTCAGAAGTAGATGTGAAAACAGCGAGAAATGCGGGGATTCTTTCTATTGGTGTCACTTGGGGATTCAGAGATCGAGATGTTTTGGAAAAGGCTGGCGCAGACTGCATCATAGACCACCCGGAAGAAATTATAAAAATCATTTCGCAATAGTGGTTGTGAGATGAACAAAAAAGCTTTGTGAACGAATTGATCTGAAGGAGAATTTTGCTTATGCAAGATTTATTGTCAAAACAATATTTGCGTGCTGTTGAATTGTTGCACGAGGATATAGAAGAAAATAGGGTAGACTATCCATTTTGTTTACCAATCTTTCATCAGTTTGAACAGTTGGAGTTTGATCCAAATGTTACAATTCTCGTCGGAGAAAATGGAGCAGGAAAATCAACCTTATTAGAAGCAATTGCTGTTGCCTGGGGGTTTAATCCAGAAGGCGGAACGTGCAACATGAAATTTTCGACGCAAGACACGCATTCAAATTTACATGAATCTATGCGTTTGGTAAAAGGCGTAAAGAGACCGCAAGATAGTTATTTTTTGCGCGCAGAAAGTTTTTACAATGTAGCTACCCAAGCTGAAAACTATGGGGTTAGTCAATATTACGGAGGGGCGCTGCATCTAAAGTCGCACGGGGAAGCTTTTTTTGCAACTCTCATGAACAAATTTAAAGGAAAAGGTTTTTATCTCCTAGATGAACCGGAAGCAGCCTTATCCCCTATGCGACAAATGGCAATTTTGACAAGGATACGTGAGCTGGTAGATGATGCATCTCAATTTATTATTGCTACGCATTCACCGATCATTATGGCATTTCCCGGTGCAAAAATATTACAATTATCAGAACATGGTATAGAGCCTATTGCATACGAAAATACGGAACATTATAGAATTACAAAACAATTTATCAATCATCGTGAAAGTATATTAAAAATATTGATGGAATGAAGGCATGTTTCGATACAAGTTAAAATTTTTATTGCAGAAATCAGTATGCGGTTTAGATTACACTATTGTGTGATTTAAATCGCATACTGATTGAATCATGTTGACTGTTTAATTTAAATAATCAGAATAGTTAGTATTTTATGGAGCGGATAAGCAAATTGATTTGTTTAAAGACTGCTAAAAAATGATCTGTGCAATAGCAAGTGAGCAAATGATGGATATCACCATGGAAACAAGGCCAGGTAATAGGTAACTGTGATTAAAGCCGAAACGTCCTATTTTCGTGGTGCCTGTTCTATCAAAAGCGACACAGCCTATTTGCGCGCCACCCGGAATAATAAACACGGCACAGGCTGCAGGGATAAGTCCGATGAGTATAGCAGGCGGTAATCCGAGTGAAACAGCAATTGGCATTAGCATAACAGTAGTAGCTGCTGGACTGTAAAGAACGACAGAGACAATAAATAATGCTAATCCAAAAAGAACGGGATAATGAAGCAGAATACCTGAAGAGACTTCTTTGATTACTCCGATATAAGAAGCAAAAAAGGTATCAGTCATCCAAGAGATACCAAATATTCCGACACTTCCAACCAGACCAGCTTTAAATACGGAACCAGAATCAAGCTGATCTCTTGGAACTTTACAAATAACCATAATCAATGCTCCTGTGGCAAGCATGACGACTTGTAATAATGCCGAAATTGACATAGGCTTGTTCTCTGGGCCTAGTCTAGGCAATAATGATGGAAAGGAGCTTATAATTATAATGATGATGATACTTGCAATAAATAAGGCCACCGAGATTTTTGCTTGTTTAGTTGAATTTTGTATAAAATGTTTAGTTGGTGAAGGCTGTTCTTGGAATTCTCCGCTAGCGAGACGTCGTTTAAATTCTGGATCATTTTCCAATTCTGCACCTCTTTTATATACGAAAAAACATCCACTGAGAACGCCAATAAAACAAGCTGGAATTGTTACAGCAAAGATGTGAAAAGGAGCAATACCAATCGCGGCGGTAATTGCTATCATCGCTGCTGTCATTGCGCTTGTTGGACTTGCTGGAATTGCCATATTAGAAGCGATAACAGACATTGACATTGCTCTTTCGGGGCGTATTCTGGCCTCAATTGCTATTTCAGCAATAATAGGGTAAACCGAAAAAGCTATGTAGGATGTACCACAAATTACGGTGAAAAAGTAACATACGAGAGGTCCCAAAAAAGTTATCAGACTAGGATTTTTACGAAGGATTTTTTCGGCAATTGCAACCAAAAAATTAAGGCCTCCAGCGCCTTGGAGTATTGAAACACAAGTAATAACTGCCATAATAATAAAGATGACACTGATTGGTGGTTCACCAAGTGCCATACCAAATCCAATCGTTAGGACAGCTAAGCCAAAGCCACCTGCTGCGCCTAGCCCTATTCCACTGAATCGACCACCTATGGCAATACATATGATAATGATGGCTAACTGTACCCAGAACATACGATGATTCTCCTTTTGCATAAATATTAGATATGCTTGCATTTTTTCTACAAAAACATTAAAATAATTATATAAATAATATTAATCATTTAATATTATAATTGTTATAATGTCGAAAAACAAGAAGTATTGTAATTTTATATACTGCAATTAGTAGAAGAAAAAATCAGGTAAATGCGAAGTAAAGTTTGATTTTACGTAAGAGTATGAATTGGTATATCGAGGTAGAGAGAATGGATAAGGAATTTTTCGAAACGGTTAAATCTTATTTAATAAAAAAATCTGAAGAGAATAATGGACAAATAGAGCCAGAAGAAGAATTGGCAAGAAGATTTGGTGTCAGCCGTTATAAGATTAGGCAAATTTTAGGGATATTGGTTCAAATGGGAGTCGTAGAACGCTCACCGCGCCGAGGAAGTATACTTAAATCGCCTGACAAAATTAAAATAAATGATCAACTGAAATTACAGCTTGATGTAGCTAGTTTTGATGCTGCAGAATATGTGGAAGCCAGAATACTGGTTGAATGTGCAATCATTCCGATTATTACACGCAGAGTTACACCTTCTATGATGGTTCAATTGGAAAATATATTGAAAAATTTAGAAGAGAGTGCTGATTCTCCATTGATTGCTGATCAATATGACAGAGATTTTCATTTACTGTTATTACAGGCGTGTGGGAATAGAGTTCTTCAAGTATTTTCAGATGTTCTTGTGACGTATTTCGAAAAAACAAGTGGTGCACTCTGTGATCGGGATCGTCAATATTTTATTCAAATCGCAACAAAAGAAAGAGAAATCCTTGCATGTATAAAAAATGGCGATGAAAAAAAAGCTGCGGAGCTTATGCGTGTACATTTACTAGAAACAATGGAAAAATAAAGGGAGAACTACAACATGGATGATGTTGTAGTTCTTTTTTTATATTAATTGTCGACAATTAATATAAAATGTTGACAATTAATTAAGTTAATATTAATATAAAATATGAAAATTGTATAAATAATTCTAAATATTATGAGGAGGAATTTAGTATGTCAAAAAAACTTTGGGGTGGTCGTTTTGAAATGCCAACAAATAAACTGGTGGAAGAATATACAGCTTCTATTTTGTTAGAACCAAGATTGGCACCATTTGATATCAAAGGAAGTATCGTTCATGCGACGATGCTTGCTCGACAGGAGATTATATCACAAGAAGATGCAGATAAAATTATTGGAGGTTTGCGTCAGGTAGAAAAGGAAATTCATGATGGTAAATTCGTTTTTTCCACGATAGATGAAGATATACATATGGCAGTGGAAAAAAGAATGACAGAAATTATTGGTGAAGTGGGGGGCCGATTACATACTGCACGAAGTAGAAATGATCAGACTACCGTCGATTCTAAAATGCATATGCGAGCTACAATTAAAGAAGTGCAAGCAGCTATTGTAGATCTGCAAAAAGAGATTGCTAAAAAAGCAGAAGAACATGTTAAGGTGATCATGCCAGGTTATACGCATTTGCAAACAGGACAGCCTATTCTTCTTTCCCACTGGATTATGGCATATTTTTGGATGTTAAGACGCGATTACACAAGATTTGAAGATCTTTACAATCGAATGGATGAATGTCCTTTAGGTGCAGCTGCATTGGCCGGAACGACATTCCCGATCGATAGACATTTTACTGCGCAAGAATTAGGTTTTGAACGGCCGACTGAAAATAGTATTGATTCGGTGAGTGATCGTGATCACATGATAGAATTTACGGCAGCAGCGGCAATGTGCTTTATGCATTTAACACGTTTGGCTGAAGAACTCGTTATGTTTACGAGTCAAGATTTTAAATTTATTGAACTTTCTGACGATTTTTGCACAGGATCGAGTATCATGCCGCAGAAAAAAAATCCAGATGTCGTAGAAAAAATGCGTGGTAAAAGTGGACGGATGTATGGAAATCTTATGGCTATGTTGACAATTATGAAAGGAATACCGCTTGCTTATAACACAGATATGAGCGAAGATAAAGCACAAGTTTATGATTCTATGGATACACTTATGGCCAGTCTGCAAATTCTTATTCCTATGATTGAAAAAATGAAGGTTAATGGCGATAAGACACGAGCAGCAGCGGCAAGAGGTTTTTCAAATGCTACAGATATGGCAGATTATTTGGCGAGAAAAGGAGTTCCTTTCCGTGAAGCTCATAGTATCGTTGGTAGTGCCGTAAATTATTGCATTAAACATGAAAAGATGCTTGAGGAACTTACACTTGAGGAATTACATGCTTTCAGTGAAAAAATTGAAAAAGATATTTATGAGGCAATTACGCTAGAAGCTTGCATTAATGCAAGGAAGTCATATGGGGGAACTTCTTTTGAAGCCTTTGCTCATCAGATTAAGGTGGCTAAAAACATGGTTGATATGAAATAACGAGTGAAAACAAGTTCTCATAAAATGTGTCTTAGTTCAGAGGAAGATAAGCTTCCTTTGAACTAGGCAGAAAAATGCTATTAACTTTGTCGGTACAAAGCTCGTTCATAAAATATTTTGTAATAGAGGGGGACTTTACGATGACATCCGTCTTTTGGTTGCAACTTTTAATCGTAATGATTTGTATTGGTATAGGTGGAAGATATGGCGGAGTTGGACTTGGAGCCGCTGGTGGCGTAGGAGTGTCCGTATTAGTATTAATATTTGGGATGAAACCATCAGCACCTCCTACGAGTGTTATTTTCATTATTATTGCCGTTATTTCATGTGTGAGTGTATTACAAGCGGCTGGCGGGCTTGATATGCTAGTCAAATTAGCGGAAAAAGCATTGCGGAAAAAACCTAGTGCGATCACTTTTTTGGGACCAATTATTTGTTCAATTTTCAGTATATTCTGTGGAACAACGTATGTAGCATTTTCTGTGTATCCAGTTGTAGCAGAAGTTGCCGCGGAAGCGAAAATTCGTCCTGAAAGACCACTTTCAATGTCTGTAATTGCTGCGGGCATTGCAATAATTGTAAGCCCTATGAGTGCAGCTACAGCAGGTATGTTGGGAATCTTGGGTGGGGCAGGCGTAACGCCTCTTAAGCTTTTAAGCATTACCCTGCCGGCATTTTTTATCGCTCTCATATGTGGATGTTTTTCTGTATATAAAAGAGGACAAGAACTAGAGCATGATCCGGAATTTAAAAGGCGCGTTGCTGCAGGTGAATACGAGTCTCTTCATCACACCGATACAAAAGATAATAAATTGACCCCAAATGCGAAATCAGGTCTTATTATTTTTGCATTAGGTATTGCAGGTGTTATTTTCTTGGGTTCGGTAACCTCACTTTTACCTTCATGGGATGTGAATGGTGTTATGCAACGTCTCTCTACCCCAATGCTTATTCAAATGCTGATGTTAGCAACAGCCTGCTTTATTATATTAAACGGTAAGCTCCCAGCTGATAAATTAGCTGCGGGTTCTGTTTTTAGGGCCGGACTTATTGGTGTTGTAGGTGTATTTGGTGTAGGCTGGATGACCGGCACTTTTTTCGATGCATATAAACCAGAGTTTATTTCTTTATTTTCTGGAATGGTACAAACTGCTCCGCTTTTATTTGGTATCGTGTTATTTTGCTTTTCTGCTGTTATTTTTAGTCCGTCGGTTACGGTTGCATCACTTATGCCGCTAGGGCTTTCGCTGGGAATTCCACCAGAAATACTGATCGCTCTTTATCCGGCAACTTGTGGTGACTTTATTGTTCCAGGTGCCAATCAAATCAGTTGTGTGTCCTTTGACCGAACGGGGACAACAAAAATAGGTAAATTTGTCGTAAATCACAGTTATATGCGACCTGGTTTTGTCATGATCATTACAGGTGTAGCGGCAGGTTATTTTATTGTTAAGATATTATACTGATAGAGGTTAAAGTGAAAAATTAAGTAATTCTTATCGTAATTTTGTAATGATTATCTATGAGAGTGCGAATTTAAAAAGCTGGCGAAGATATGATGTCCTCGTCAGCTTTTTTATATCTTTATTTTGATTGTATAGCCTTTTCACGCTTAAGACTATATTCGGAAAATAGATAAATAATTCTATGAAGCGTTTACGGAAGACGTTTCTTTGTCGGCGTTCCGAGGTTAGCACCGATAACGCCGATAATAATGATGGCCCCACCGATCAAATGAAAGGCTTCTAAATTTTCGCCGAGATAAAATACGCCGGCAAAAATTGTGACTAACGTGGCAAAATTATTAAATACGCTCATCTTGGAGGCTTCCATTTTTGAAAGCGCATAATTGGATAAAAAAGAAGTGACAAGTGAGGAAAGAAGACCAAGATAGATTGTAGCGATTAAAAAATTTTTATCAGTAAATGGTGTAAAGTACTGTGAAAGAGTGTTATTGAACATGTGCTGAATGATTGCCATGCCATTGAAGAGCAGCATGCCAAGCAGTGACATAATATAAGTCAAAATGGCGAGAGAATAACGTTTTGTCAAACTTCTTGCTAAAACGTTATAAGAAGCAGCTGATAAAGTGGAGAAAAGGATAAGCAGTATACCTTTGCTGTTGGTTAGCTCAACGGCAAGTCCTTTCATTGCGAAGATATAAATAACGCCGGCAACGGATAAGCAGGTAAATAGTTTTTGCCTTAAAGTTGAGCGTTCTTTTAAAAAATATGCAGCAAAAGCTAAAGTGAAGATTGGCACGGTTGCTTGAATAATTCCCGCTTCAGAGGAAGAGGTATAAAGCAGTCCAAATGCCTGAAAAGAGAAAAATAAAGCTGGATAAAACAGCGCCAATGGCAGTATAGACAAAAGATCTCTAAATTTAATGGTCAGTTGGATTTTTCTAATGAAAAAGAAAAGTAAAATAGCTAGAAAGGAAATGCTAAAACGATGTGCCAATGTATCTAAAGGTGTTGCTGCGGTTAAAGCTATTTTTACAAACATAAATGAAAAACCGATAATGCATGCATAAATCAAGGATGCAAGATATGCTTTGTTAAGTTCTGACAAGATTATTTACCTCCAAGCGTTTAGGCTATTTATCGTAATAGAAATAGAGCTGACGTACAATATAATTCAATGCGATAGGTATAGTTTTGTGAAATTCAAAATTCTGGATTAAGTGTAGTTGATAAAAAACATAAGATTAACTTGTCTGTCTGCAAAATCTTATTATTGCGGTTTGTTAACACTTTTATTCGAAACTGGGGATATTGTTTTTACCATAACTTTTTCTTTATTAATGTCCAATTCTCCATTAAAAACGAAACCAAATTTCTGAAATAAATACATCGCATGTTGATTTTCTTCGTATACGCTTAGAAAGATTTCATTACAATGATATAAATCGATGAGATATTGAATTAAAGCCTTTAGCATGGAACTTCCAATGCCATTTCCTTGATGTTTTTCATCGATAAAAAAACGATCTAGCCATACACGCCCGCTGTTTCCTTCCTCTGGGAAATATCCATACATAGCAAATCCGATGAGAATCTGATCTTTGTAAAGACCAGCCGGTTTATAGTGTAGGCATGTTAATGCGTCTGTTAAACATTGCTGTACAGATTCAATATAATTTTTTTGCGTTGTTTTCACTTGTAAGCGTAAAACACTTTCGACTGTTTCTTTCGTTATTTCTTTGATTTCTATTTTCATCCTGCGTTCTTCCTTTTATTTTATCATTTAAAGTCAAACGATAACGTTCTATTTCTTAAGATTAAAGACTGCATTATAGACGGCAGTACAAAAAAACTAGATGTTTTTTGCTCGATGGGCGGCAATTTTAATGATAAGAGCACTTAAAAATAAAATACCTGCAGCAACCGCAAGTACTACTAGAAAAGCCTGATTAAATGCTGCTTGTGCTGCTAATTTTAATGTAGAAGCTGCAACCGGCGGTAACTGTTCGGCAATGATCAGTGCTTCATCTAAGCTATCACGTACAACTGTAGAAACTTTCAAATTTCCAAGTTGTAAGGATGAAGTGTAAATAAATGCTGAGATACTGCCCAAGATAGAAACGCCAATAACACTGCCAAGCTCATAAGAAACTTCCTCAATGGAGGATGCCATGCCTGCTTTTGATATTGGCGCATTGTTTATAATTGCATCCGAAGCAGCCGTCATTGCTCCGCCTATGCCGCTTCCAGCAATCACTAAGCAGATGACTTGCACACCTTGTGCAGCATTATGCGCAAATAGAAAACTTGTTAACCCGATTCCTGTGATGAAGAGTGAAATCCATTGAATAGTTAGCGTGTTGACCCACCGTAAGAGCCAACCAGCAATTAATCCGGAAAAGAAGGCGGCAATCGGGAATGCCATCGTGAATAACCCTGCCTCCAAGGGAGAAAGACCTCGAACCAGTTGAAATTGCTGTGTAAATGCCAATTCTGTACCAGTCAATACGAAAGTTGATACCATAGCGGTCAATGTGCCTAAGCAAAAACAAGGATTGTAAAACAACGTAAAGTCAATTAAAGGATCTGTATGACGATTTTGACGGTAAACAAAAATAATGATAGCTACGAGTCCGATACAAAAAGCAATGAAAGCTATTTCAAAAGAACCGTTGCGCCGACCAACTTCCTTGATAGCATAAACGAGTGTAACCAGGCCAACCATAATTTGAATAGAGCCAAACCAGTCCCATTTTTTATCGGTTTGTCCTCGCCAGTCAGGAATTAGCGGCAAGGTAAGGCATAAAGCAACCAAGATAACAGGAATATTAATTAAAAACACAGAGCCCCACCAATAGTATTCTAGTAAGGCACCGCCAATGAGTGGCCCAATACCTGCGCCGCCTGAAGCAATTGCTGCCCAGATGCCAATTGCCATGGAGCGTTCACGGTCATCAGTAAACGTGATTCGAATGATTGAAAGTGTTGCAGGCATCATCATTGCCGCGCCAATTGCCAGTAGAACGCGGGCGGCAATTAGAATATATGCAGCTGGTGCGTAGGCCGCTAAAGCTGAGGCTGTGCCAAAGATGATAAGACCGACGACAAATAATCGTTTATAACCTAAATGGTCACCTAATGTACCAAACGCTGGGAGCAAGCCTGCCATAACTAACGAATAGGCATTAATAATCCAAAGTTTTTCCGAAGCGGTAACGGATAAATCGTGTGTTAATCTCGGTAAAGCTGTATATAGGACGGTCATATCAATTGTAATTAGAAAAAGAGCACTGGAAACGATCATAAGAATCGTCCAGCGTTGTAATTTAGTGAACATAGTTCCTCCTTAGTAAACTGTTTCATTTGTAAATAATTGAGGATTAAAATTTAGGTGTTTTTGCATTGCAGGTATAATTGTTAAATGATTGCAAATTTGTATTGACGTTATTCAGCATAAACTATATTGTTAGAATATAGTCAATAGTTGAATCGTGAAGTGATTGGAGAAAAATAATGGAACTACGATTTACATCTGGACAAATATGCAAAATATTTGGTATCACCAAACAAACGCTGCTTTTTTATGATAAGAGCGATATTATAAAACCAAAATATATCGATGAAAGCAATGGATATCGCTATTATACATTGGATCAATTTGATCTTTTATATCTAATTCTCTCATTGCGTGAGACTGGAATACCTTTGGGGGAAATTAAAAATCTATTACGGCAGAGAACTTTAGATAAGACAATTATCATATTGGAAAACCAAATCGCTGCAATTCAAAATAAGATTGAAAATCTTCAAACCGCAAAAAATAGATTATATAAAAATCTCACACAAATTGAACAAATTAAGAAGATCAAAAAACATGAATTTATAATAAAAGCCGTACCAGAACAATACCTTTTGTCAATGCCGGTGCAGTATATCAATGGGGTGCCAGATTATGACCTGACATTATCGATAATAACAGAGCGAATGACCAATCAATTGATACCTTTCTATTGGGATGTTGGATGTATAATAGAGCGTGAATCATTCGAACTCGGCAAAGAAGAAATGTTTGTGGTATTAGAAAACTCTATAGAGGGTGAATATGTTAAACGGAAGCCTGCCGGAAATTATCTTTGCACTTGCCATCATGGCATTTATGGAACGCTTGACAACACCTATGAAAAGCTGTTTGAATATGTGAAATTAAACAATCTGCGCCTAATCGGAGATGTCTATGAGAAGTACATTATCAACAATCTTACCACTGAGGATGAAAAAAGTTATATTACAGAGATTACCGTCGCCATTGGCAACTATGACTGTGAGATAGACTCGGGTGACAATACAAGATAAATTGGTTAAGATTTAGCTCAATCTAAATGAATAGCAAAAGTGTAACATATGGATATAAATCCTTTTGATTCAATACAGGCAGTTTGTCTGTTTATTTTTTCATTATTGTAATAAAAATAAGTGTGAATAACTAAATCTTTAATGGGAGTGTCAAGAATTTTGTGTAACAAGATTAAAAGTGTTGTTCATATTTTTGAAAAATCGGCTGAATCCTAGTATCAATTGAAAGTTGGTTTCGAACCATAGACCAATTGAGAACTGGGCGATCATGCCATTTTTTATAAAGTTCTGTAACTCGTAAATACAATACTTTCA